>JAODBQ010000547.1 GCA_025464045.1 Ilumatobacteraceae bacterium | reverse complement strand
GTCGTCGTGTGCAGTCCCCGCCAGAAACCGTCCTGCTTCACGGTGATCCCCAGCCACGGCAGCGCGCTGCGCGAGATCAGCACGCCAGACGCGACGCACAGCACCAAGACCGGCATGAGCAGCACGTCGGTGATCCACCGCAGTGCCTCACGCCCACGGCGATGACGGATGAGGCGGCGAGTGATCCGCACGACCCAGTCCCAGTGCTGCACGAGGTGCACGGGGATGAGGAGCACGAAGACCAGACCGACCCATTCGTGCACGGCGAGGTCGGTGAACTGGAAGCTGTAGTCGAGCGTGAACGCAACGAGCAGCACGAGGTCGATCGAGAAGTCGAACAACGTGCGTCGAGGTGTCCTCCGGCGCCGCGTCGCGACCTGCGACTGACCGACCGGTGTCGTGGCGTGCGTCGTGACAGGCACGTCCCAGGACGGTACCGATGCAGCACCGCATGGCACGTGGCCAGGGCCGATTCACAGCTGGCTCACATCCGCTGCGTCCGGGCCGCGTCGGTTGACGCGATCAGACGGCGGCGGCGTGGCGGACGACGAAGGTCGATGTCAAGCGGGGAGTTCGGCGGCGATCTCCGCGGCTTCGTCCTCGGTGAACGCCGGCATCGTGACCGCCCGGACTCGCCCGTTCGCGGCATTGATGAGGGAGAGCTTCGCCGCGGTTCGAGCGTCAGGGGCGTCGAAGACGACGACAGCGTCGTGCTCCCCCATCGTGAGATAGAACGCGTCGATCGTCACCCCCAGCTCCGCCGCGCCCTTGCGGGCGTGGGCGATGCGTTGGCGAAACCCCTTGAAGTCCCGAACGCCTTCGTCGGTGTAGCGGATGAGCATCACGAACTTCCCCATTGGAAACCCCCCTGGCTCGGCGCCATCCATCGTCGCTCACCGACGACGACCCGGCAAGTGCTCGTCGACATCCGACTCGAGCCGGCGCACCGACCACCGACCGCCGACCGCCGGCCCTCCCGAGAGACGCGGTGCCGCGAGCCGCGGCTCAGGCGGTGGTGGGCTGGGCCGTTGCCCATTCGGCGGCCGACGCAGCGAGGTGCGCGAATCTGCGGAAGCTCCCAGGTCGCGCTCAGGCCCAGCGGACGTGGCGGGCCGACGATGTGGGCATGGCCACCATCGCTGCTCCGCGCGTGCTCGGTCGAGGAGCTCCGCCGCGGGTGCAGCGCCTGCGCGGCAGGTGGGCCGAGCTCGGCGCGCGCACGCGCGCCTCTCCTGTCAGGACGTCCGTCGGTCTCGGCATCGTCGCGGCCCTCGTCCTCGCTGGGTTCCTCCGAGCCAGCGGAGTCGCATCGTGGGCCACCACGACGTTGGGCACGACGCCGGTGCTGTGGCTGCTCGGTGGGCTGGTACTGGAGGCCGGTTCGATGGCCGCGTTCGCGCAGCTGCAACGACGTGTGCTCGCCGACGCCGGCGTGCGCCTCGCACCCAGGACGGCGCTGGCCATCGCGTACGCGGGAAACGCCGTGTCCGTGACGATTCCGCTGGCCGGCAGCACCGCCGGTGCCGCGTTCACCTATCGCCAGTACGTCCACCGCGGTGCGAGTGGCCCGATGGCGGCGTGGGCGATCGGCGTCGCCGGCGTGTTCTCGACGATCACGTTCGGCGTCCTCGTCGGTGCGGGAGCGATCGCCAACGGCAATGCCCTCGCGGCGGCAGCGGGTGTGCTCGGCATCATGGCCGCCACGATCCCGATGATCGCCATCCTCGTGGCGATGCACAGGCCAGCGGCCCGGCTGCGCCTGGAACGGATCGCGGCGTGCATCCTGTCGGGCATCCAACACCTCGTCCGGCGGCCGCGGCGCGCGCCGGCGGAAGTCGCCGCGAGCGTGTTCGATCAGCTCTCGGCGTACCGCATGCAGTGGCGTCATGGCATGGCAGCGGGCACCTATGCCGCACTCAACTGGCTGCTGGATGCGCTCTGCCTGTGGACCGTCTTGCAGGCGTTCGGGGTGTCGATGCCGTTCCGCGACCTGCCGCTGCTGTACGCGGCGGTCATCGCCGCGGCGAGCCTGGGCTTCACCCCTGCCGGCATCGGCACCGTCGAGGCGGCGATCGCGCTCGCCCTGGTGAACCTCGGCGGCGCTGGCGCGCCATCGCTGCTCGCAGCTGTCGCGTACCGGGCCATCAGCACGTGGTTGGTGCTCCTGATCGGCTGGGCCGTGATCGCACGCATGCGCAGAGTGCCGGCGGCCGATGGTGATCGACCCGGTCGGGACCGGGTCGCCTCCGCTGCGGCGGTGCCGTCAGCGCGTGGAGAGCTGCGCCAGTTGTCGTGCGTTGCGGACCGCGTCGGCGCCGTCGTCGTCGTCGAAGTACGTCAAGGCGCGGTGACCGCTGTGGCGCCGCTCGTCGATGCCCGCGGCCCACCAGCGCCGAGCGTCGTCGCTGTCGGAGCCGGCGGAGAGGTGTGCGGCGTCGGGTCGGGAGGCGCACGTTCTCGCCATCGGGTGACCGTGGTGACCAAGGGCCGGCGATCGTGCCTGGCGCAGTCGGACGACGACGCTCAGCGGACGCCGACCGAAACGGGCAATGGATCGAGGCTGTGCACGACGACCAGGTCGCGGTCGTACGAGAGCACGTGGTGCAAGCTCCCGACCGCGACCCAGCGGATCTCGTCGACTTCGTCGTTCGGAAGGAACGTTCCCGCGCTCGTCTCCATCGACCAGTAGCGGACGCGCTTGACGCGGCCCTTGCGGTCGACGTAGCACGACGGGGACAGCTCGCGGCCCAGCACGCAGCGGAATCCCGTCTCCTCGTGCACCTCGCGCAGCGCACAAGCGGGGGCCGACTCGCGACGGCGGCGCTTGCCCTTCGGCAACGACCAGTCGTCGCGGTGCGGCCGATGCACGATCAGCACCTCCGGCTCCCCGGCCGGTGACGTCCGCCACACCACGCCGCCGGCCGCTTCGATCACGGTGCCACGGTAGGCAACCCACAGGCCCTCGACGCGGACGCTCGGGTGAACGCCAGGGGTCGTGCACACGAACTTCGCGTGGTCGGCGCCGTCTCGTCCGAACCGGAACGGCGCTCGTCGCGGCCCGACGCGCCTCAGCTGGTCGGTTGCGGGACGCGTGTCCAGGAGAAGGGGCCGAACGTGTCGGCGCCGCCGGGCGCAGTGTGGTCGTCGACGACGAGCTTGAGCCACTCGAGCGGGAAGGTGCTGCCGTGGACGACGATCCGATGGAAGTTGGTGACGGCATACCCAGGGTGGTTCGGGTAGTCGGAGGCGCAGGCAGCTTCGCTGCCGTCGGCCAGTTCGGTCGTGCACGGCGCCGTCGCCGACAGCGGGTTGTCGGACCGGTAGACGTGCGAGTCGCCGTTGAACATCAGCACCGGCCGCTTGAACGCCGTGGTGTGCGCGGCGACGCTGGCGACGATCGGTTCGTAGTTGGTCAGGTGCGCGCTGGTGTTGCCGTCGAGGTCCCACATGTCGGCTTGGGCGACGATGACCACGCCGGCGGCCCGGCTGAGCCGCGCGAGCGTGAACGCGGTGTCGAGCCATCGCAGATCGGCACCCGTGCGGTCGGCGCTCTCCTGGAGCTGTGCGGCGGACGCGACCGGCGCCTTGTACCACGGGTCGGCGTCGTTGTTGGAGCCGCCGGGAACGTTGATCGTGACGAACACGACTCCGTGCTGCTCCCACAGGACGTTCTCGACGTACTGCCGGTCGCTCCGGTGCCGAGGATCGAACAGCTGAGCCTGCGAGAGCACCCGTCCGTCTCCACCGCCGAGGGTCCTCCCAGGACGGCTGAAGAAGATCGAGCGGATCAGCTGCAGGTTGGCCACGGGGTCGCCGGCGGCGTAGTCGACGGGCTGCTGCGTGAGCGGGTCGAGCACGGGGTCGATCGCTCCCGTCGCCGGGTTGTACACCCCACCGCCCTGGGCTGCCTTGTGGCAGTCCGCCCATTCGTTGTCGCCGGGTGTGTACACCAATGGATCGGCGAACTGCGTCCACAGGTCGTAGATCGAGCGGTCGTACGCTTCGGTGCAGAACTGCTTGCCGGAATGGATGTCGCCCACGTGGACGACTCCACGCACATCAGGATCGGCATTGATCGACTCGATGAACGCGGGCGTGGCGGCGAGCTCCGCAGTGTCCGCCGGCGTCGTGCCGTACGGGGCATCGCCGTAGATCGCCAGCGTCAGCCCGTCGTCGGTGCCGCGATTGGCGTCGCGACCGCCCGCAGCGACCGGCCCCGCCGGGACCATGGTCAGCATCGTCAGCGCCGCGACAGTGAGTGCGCGTCTTCTCATCGAGAGCTCCGTTCCGTGTCGAACCGGAACCGTGGCCGACCGAACCAACGGGCAGATGACGCGCCGGCGGATCGAAGATGAACAGTCGCTGACAAGATGAGCAGCACCGGCAGCCGCTGAGCCCGTCCGTCATTGCGGCCGGATGCGTTCCACTACCGTCGACGCTGGGATGCCTGACGGAACCACCAGCTTCGCGGTCGGGGACGAGGACCCCTCGGGCGCCGTGCGAGCGCTCGCCGAGCTCGGGTTCCGGTTCGACGAGCCGCGAACCGTGACGTCGTCGCTGCTGGACACGTTCGATGGACGCCTGCATCGCGCTGGTCTGCGACTGGAGCTGCACCAGGGCGAGTCGGCCGCGCTGGTGATGGCCGGCACCGGTCGCGTCCAGGCGCACCTTCCGGTCGGCGGTTCGGTGCCGCGCCGAGTGGAGGACCTGCCGCGGGGGCCGTTTCGGGGCCGCTTGGCGGCCATCGTCGATGTGCGGGCGTTGCTGCCGCAGCTCCGGGTGACCTCCACCCGGACGACAGGTCGATGGCTGGATCGCGCCGGCAAGACCGTCGTTGGAGCGACGATCCACACCGGCACGCGCATCGTCGACCACGAGCCGGTCGATGCGATCGGGTCGATGATCGAGATCGATGAGCTCGTCGGCTACGAGAAGCGGGCGCACCGCGCCACCGAGGTGCTCGAGCGGTTCGGGCTCGTTCCGTACGCCGGAGCCGCACTCGAACTGGTCGCCGCCGCGATCGGGCTGGATCGCCGCGGGTTCACCGACTCGGCCACGGTCCCACTCGAACCGACGATGCCGTCGCTCGACGGGTTCCGGGCGGTGCTGGCGAACCTCGCCGCGACGATCGTCGCGAACTGGCAGGGCACCACCGAGCGTCTCGACACCGAGTTCCTGCACGACCTGCGTGTCGCCATCCGGCGCACCAGATCCGTCGTCGCCCAGGGCAAGAGGGTCCTGCCGCACGGAGTCGCAGGCACGGCGCGGGAGCGATTCGGTTGGTTGGGTGGACTGACCGCGCCGGCCCGCGACCTCGACGTCTACCTGATCGAGTGGAACGGCTACACCGCGTCGCTCGGTCGCGACGCTCTTGCCGCGCTCGAACCGGTGCACGCGCTGCTGCAGCGGCGATGCGACGCGGCCTACGTGTCCTTGGTGGCGGCGCTGCGATCCCCCGAAGCGCCCGAGCTGATCTCGTGGTGGGAGAACTGGTTGAGCATTCCGGTCGTCGAGCCGGGCGGACTTCACGCCGGGCGCGAGTTGGGCACGGTGGTCGGGCAACGCATCGCGCGAGCCCAAGCGACGTTGATCGCCCGTGGACGAGCGATCGGGCCCGAGGCGCCGGCCGAGGCCGTGCACACCCTGCGCAAGGACGCCAAGAAGCTCCGCTATGCGCTGGAGTGCTTCGCCGGCGTGCTTCCGACGGCGCCCCGCAAGGACTTCGTGCAGCGCCTGCGGGCCCTCCAGGACAACCTCGGCGAGTACCAGGACGTCGAGGTGCACGGCGGGCAGCTGCGGGAGATCTCCTCCGAGCTCCACGCCGGCGGGACATCTGCTGACACGATGCTCGCGATCGGTCAGCTCACCGAACGACTCGAACGACGCGGGTTGGCAGCACGTGCCGAGTTCACCGAACGGTTCGCCAGCTACGACACCGACAAGACCCGGCGGCTCCTCGACTCCATGCTCGACGGGATCAGGCGATGAAGACGCTGGCCACGTACAGCATCAAAGGCGGCGTCGGCAAGACCACCGCGGCGGTCAACCTCGCCCACGAGGCGGCGAGGTCCGGGGCGCGAGTGCTGCTCTGGGACCTCGACCCGCAGGGCGCGGCGACGTACTTCTTCCGGGTCAAGGCACACGTCAAGGGCGGAGCCGAACGGCTCGTCGGCAACACGGGGACGCTCGAGGCACATGTGCACGCCACCGATCAGCCTGGCCTGCACATCATCCCTGCCGACTTCACGATGCGCCACCTCGATCTCCACCTCGGCGATTCCAAGCGACCGACCGAGTGGCTCGCCTCCCGCCTCCAACCGCTCGGCGACCAGTACGACGTCGTCATCCTCGACTGCGCGCCGGGCATCACCCTCACGAGCGAGAGCGTCTTCGCCGCAGCCGATGCGCTGCTCGTGCCGACCATCCCGACCACGCTCTCGAAACGAACCCTCGACCAGCTCGTCGACTTCCTCGCCACCATCAGGGATCCACCGATGCTGATCCCGTTCGCGTCGATGCTCGATC
>JAODBQ010000536.1 GCA_025464045.1 Ilumatobacteraceae bacterium | reverse complement strand
CGCGGCTGAGCGGCACCACCATGCGCGAGTTGGGCGGAGGGCCTTGCTAGCCTCAACCGGTGCGACCTGAAGAGCGTGTGGCGGCGAAACACATCTTCGTGACGGGGGGCGTGGCCAGCAGCCTGGGGAAGGGGCTCACCGCCTCGTCGCTCGGTCGGCTGTTGAAGCTACGAGGTTTGCGCGTCACCATGCAGAAGCTCGATCCCTACATCAACGTCGATCCGGGCACGATGAACCCGTTCGAGCACGGCGAGGTGTTCGTCACCGACGACGGTGGTGAGACCGACCTCGACCTCGGGCACTACGAGCGGTTCATCGACGAGGGCCTCACTCGGAACTCGAACGCGACGACAGGCAGCATCTACCAAGCGGTGCTCGCCGCCGAACGCCGGGGCGACTACCTCGGGCGCACGGTGCAGGTGATCCCTCACATCACCGACGAGATCAAGCGGCGGATCAAGCGGCTCGCCACCGACGACGTCGACGTCGTGATCACCGAGGTCGGCGGCACGGTCGGCGACATCGAGATCCTCCCGTTCCTCGAGGCGATCCGTCAGTTCCGCAAGGAGGCCGGTCGCGACAACGTCTGCTACATCCACGTCACGCTCGTGCCGTTCATCGGGCCGTCGGGCGAGCAGAAGACCAAGCCGACCCAGCACTCGGTGACCGAGCTGCGGTCGCGGGGGATCCTGCCCGACGTGATCGTCTGTCGCAGCGAGGCACCGTTGAGCGCCAACCTCAAGCGCAAGATCTCCAACCTGTGCGACGTCGACGAAGCCGCGGTGGTCAACGCCGCCGATGCAGCGAACATCTACGAGCTGCCGCTGATCCTCCACGACGAGGGGCTGGACCAGACCGTGTGCGAGGTGCTCCGGCTCCAGGCGCCGGTCGACCTGCGGCCGTGGGAGGAGCTCGTCGCGATGGTGGAGGCGGCCACCACTCCGGTGCGCATCGGCCTGATCGGCAAGTACGTGCAGCTCCAGGATGCGTACCTGTCCGTGGTCGAGAGCCTCAAGCACGCCGGCTTCCACCACGGGGCGAAGGTCGAGATCGACTGGATCCAGGCCGAGGACGTGGAGGGCCTGCTCGCCGCGGGACGGCTGGCCGACCTCGACGGCATCGTCATCCCCGGCGGGTTCGGCGAGCGTGGCTTCGAGGGCAAGATCGCCGCCGCCGGCTTCGCCCGCGAGCAGGGCATCCCCTGCCTCGGGTTGTGCCTCGGCCTGCAGGCGATGACGATCGAGTTCGCCCGCAACGTGCTCGGTCTCGTCGGCGCCAACTCGAGCGAGATGGACCCGAGCACGCCGCACCCGGTGATCGACCTGATGCACGACCAGCGCGACGTGACCGACAAGGGAGGCACCCAGCGCCTCGGCGCGTTCTACGCGATCCTCGAGGGCGACAGCCGCATCGCCAGCGCATACGGCGAGGCCGTGGTGTCCGAGCGGCACCGCCACCGCTACGAGCTCAGCTCGCAGTGGAAGCCGCGCCTCGAAGCGGCCGGCCTGCGCTGCAGCGGGATGTCGCCCGACCGCCGGCTCGTCGAGTTCATCGAGCTCGTCGACCATCCGTTCTGGGTCGGCACGCAGGCGCACCCGGAGTTCAAGAGTCGTCCCGACCGGCCACATCCGTTGTTCCGCGAGCTGATCGGCGCCGGCCTCGCGCTGCGCGCGGCGCGAGCAGCGGCCGACGCAACGCCCGAGGACTTCGCGACGCCGCGACAGTCGGTCGCATGAGTCCGCGTCGATGACCCTGTCCGATGATGCGCCGTCACACGACCGCGGCGGCGCCCCGAGGTTCCGCCACCTCGGCGACCGACTCGTCCACAAGGGCCACGTCTGGCGCGTCGTCGTCGGCACGTTCGAGGCGCCGAACGGCGAGCAGTTCAGCCGCGACATCGTCCGCTCACCGGGTGCCGTGGCCGCCGTGCCGTTGCTGTTCGACGCCGAGGGCACGCCATCGGTGGTGCTCGTGCGCCAGTACCGGCCGCCGTACGACGCCTACGTGATCGAGATTCCGGCCGGGATGCGCGACGTCGAGGACGAGCCGATCGCCGACACGATCGCGCGTGAGCTGATCGAGGAGGTTGGCCTGCGCGCCGGGCACCTCGAGCCGCTGACCGAGTTCTACCCGTCGGCGGGGATGACGGACTCGGTCCTCTCGCTGTTCCTCGCCACCGATCTCGTGTCCACGCCGCGCGATCTCCACGGCCCCGAGGAGGAGGACATGCAGGTCCTCCACCTCCCGCTCGCCGATGCGGTGGAGATGGTGATGCGCGGCGAGATCCGCGACGCGAAGACGATCATCGGCCTGCTGATGGTCGAGCGCCGGCTGCGCGAGGGCGATCAGCCGTGAGCCCCGTGCGCGCGACGCGAGCGTCGCGCGTGGAGCTGCCACTGGAGGCCGAGGAGTTCCTGTCGTGGATGGCGACCGAGCGCGGCCGCGCCGCCAACACCCTCAGTGCGTACCGCCGGGACCTGGAGGGCTACGTCGGCTGGCTGCGTGCCGAGGGCTCGTCGATCGAGCGCGTCGACCGTGGGGAGCTGGACCGGTTCGTCGGCGACCGCCGGGCGACGGGTGCGGCTCCGGCGAGCGTCGCCCGCCAGCTGGCGGCGATCCGGATGCTGCACCGCTTCCTCGCCGAGGAGGACATCCGGATCGACGATCCCTCCGTCGACGTCGAGGGCGTCAAGGTGCCGGCCGGGATCCCCAAGCCGTTGAGCGAGGCCGAGGTCGTCAGCCTGCTCGCCGCCCCGGTCGGCGACTCGCCGGTCGCCCGCCGCGACCGCGCCCTGCTGGAGCTGCTCTACGCGACCGGGGCGCGGATCTCCGAGGCGGTCGGACTGGCCCTCGACGACCTCGACCCCGAGGCCGGCCTCGTCCGGCTGTACGGCAAGGGCTCGAAGGAGCGGATCGTGCCCTACGGCCGGTTCGCCGCAGCGTCGATCGTCGAGTGGCTGGCGCCGGGCGGCCGACCGCTGATGGTGCCGGCGCGGTGGGCGCGTCGTGGCGACGCCGAGGCCGTGTTCCTCAACCAGCGCGGCGCCCGGCTGAGCCGCCAGGCGGGCTGGACGATCGTCACCACGCACGGTGCCCGCGCGGGGATCGCCGACCATCGGCTGTCGCCGCACGTGCTCCGCCACTCGTGCGCGACGCACCTGCTCGACCACGGCGCCGACCT
>JAODBQ010000507.1 GCA_025464045.1 Ilumatobacteraceae bacterium | reverse complement strand
CGTTTGCGTACCAGTCTGCGTGGGCTCCGTTCGCTGTTGCAGCCACGGTCGCCGCGGTCGTGGCGCTGTTCGACCGTTCTCGGGGCACGGCATCGCTGTGGGGGATCGCATGCGTGACGTACCTCATGGTCGTGTCGGCGGTGATCGCATTGGAGCTGCACAGAGACGGTGAGCGGGAGTGGGCAGCCGCGACTGCGGCCGCTTCGATCTGTGCGGTCTGTGATGGTTGGCAGAAGCTTCGGCCACGTCTCAAACCGCATGCCGGCGGCACCTGATTTCGACGGTGGTCGCCCCGAACTATGCGTACACCTAGTTCTGTGACGTGCCCGGAGCTGACGTTGTCGGGCGACGACGAGGCTGCGCAGCACCGGGCGACCGATGCCTAAACGGCTCAGATCACCTCATCGCAGCCGGAGCAACGAGATAGCGGCGCAACGGCATCGGCGAGCGCGTCGGCCTGAGCCGCGAACCGAGCTTCGACTCGTCGGTCCCGTTCGGATCAGGGGCGCCTCCTCGCAAGGAGCGTCGGTGCCCACGATGCCGGAGGCACTTCGACCTCGATGACGGTCCGCCGAGTAACTTCGCAGCCGCGGAACGGGGGCGACGAATGCGGCGGTGGAGTGGTCGGGCATGTCTCGTGGCGGTCGTGGTGCTGCTTGCCGCGTGCGAGAGCGGGAACACGGCACCGCCATCGACGACCACTCGTGCGACGACCGCGAACCCTGCGCCCACGATCGCGGCGACGACGCCGGCGACCTCGACCGTCGCCGCGCCGACGTGGGTGGAGACGACGGCGAACTCTGCGACGACGGTCGCCGGGCCAGCCAGGACCCTGCAGGACGTCTGCGACGAGATGGAGCGAGATGCGGGTGCGCTCGCCCAGTCGTTGTTTGACGGTGCGCTGACGGGCCCCGAGCGGGCCGACGTGTACGACCAGCTGGTCCCGATCTACCGGAGCGGGCTGGACTCGATGTTCGACGTGGTACCCCCGTCGCCGAGCCTCGACGACGACCTGGATGAGTTCCGCCTCAGCATCGGTCAGATCATCAAGCAGATGACGGAGTCGACCGCTGACCTGCGCCAGGGCGTGGAGCTGTTGTCGTTCTTCCACGAGGACCGGGACCGGATCGTGGAGCGCAACCAGTCGTACGCCGAGCTGTTCGGTGTCGGTCGGTGCGGACTCGGTCCGCTGCCCGTTGACGTCCCGGCAGGCTCGGTCTCCGCTGACGACGCCGCAGCGCTGCGGGCCGCCTGTGCGGAGTTCCAGTCACGACTTGCGGCGGCGCTCCCGCAGGCTGACGACGATCGACAGTTCGGTAACGACCTCCTCGGTGCCATCCTCGGCATGTTGGACGGCGTCTACGCGGTGCGCCACGACGACCTCCAGCGCACCGTCGAGACGGCGCTGCGCGCCTTCGAGGACGAATCGATAGCGGACAGCCGCGGCCGGACCAACAGTGAGCAGTTCGCGCAGTACCAGGACGAGATGGGTGCGGTGAGGTCGCTCTTCGAGCGGTACGTCGGGTCGAGCTGCGGACTCGACTTCACCCCGGCGGACTTCACGCCAGCGCGGACATCCAGCTGAGCCAGCGCGAAGCCGTCAGCAGATCGCCGGGGAGGCGACGAGCGGGAGGTGCGCAGGATGCGGTGGTGGCGCGGCCGGCCAATGTCGACACCAACTCCGGGAGACCCGCGCCGGTGTCGAGGTCGATCTGGACGCCGACCATGTAGGTCACCGTGACCCCGTCGACGACGGGCAGCCCGACGAGGAGCTCGCAGCCGAAGCCGAACTTCATGTGCAGCACCGGTCCCGTCTTGTTGTCGGCGCTCGTGATCAGGTCGACGGCGCCGGTGGCGTGGACCGTGGCAGCGGCGAGGCTGACACACATCAACGACAACCTCCCGCCGCACTCGAGGAACGCGTCCGCTGGGATGACGACCAACCTCACCAACGCGGCGACTCATCCCATAACCCGCTGTGGCGAGCGACAAAGCCCATGCCCCACAACGCCAGTGAGGATGTGGGGGCGGGCGCATGCCCGTGTTGGTGGCGGGGCTCCACTCGCCCGGGTCTGACTCACCGCAACGCTGACTTCCCGGAGGGATGTAATTGATCCGATCCGTCGACCCGAATGAGCGGAGCCTCGCCGGCACAACCAGCCGGTCAAACGTGACCTGATAGAAGCTCGGACTAGGAGCCTCTTCATTGGCCTGTCCGTCGTTCGGCTGTGCGTGCCATCCACAACCCGATGAAGGGATGGCCATGAACACGATGGCAGATTCCGGGGTTCACGTCACGGGTGGTGTCGATACCCACAAGGACACACACGTCGCCGCTGCGCTCGATCAGCAAGGACGGGTGCTCGGCACCGAAGCGTTCCCGGCGACGACCGCGGGATACCGGGCGCTGCTGCGGTGGTTGACCTCGTTCGGTCCGGTCGTGGTGCTCGGTCTCGAAGGCACCGGAGCGCGGGGTGCGGGTCTGGCCCGGTCGTTGACCGCGCAGGCAGTGACGGTGATCGAGGTGCGCCGCGGGAACCGTCAGCATCGTCGCCGTCACGGCAAGTCCGACCCGACCGACGCAATCAC
>JAODBQ010000495.1 GCA_025464045.1 Ilumatobacteraceae bacterium | reverse complement strand
CGCCCATGGTGAGCGTCGCGCCGAGCAGCACCATGCTGATCATTCGCTTCATGATCGTTGGTTCCTCCTGGGGGGTGCGGCGTCGTTGCCGCTCCATCACTGTGCGCCAGCGGTCGGCCACCGACATGAGTAGCCATTGCTCAATCTGCGGGCGATGTCGTCCCGAGGTGCGCGGCGAAGGCGGCGACGAGGTCGCGCTGGGCGCCGACCTCCGGCCCGGCCATCGGTCGGCTGGCGGCGACCAGACGCAGCGCCTGGGCAGCGGTGAGCCCGAGCGCGATCAGCACGCACGCCGCGAGCGTGCCCGAACGACCGAACCCCGCTGCGCAGTGGATCACGACCTGGTCCCCACGACGGAGCCGGGCGGCGAGGTCGACGACGAGCTCGATCGCCTGGTGCGCTTGCGGCGCATGGAGGTCCGGGATGGGGAACCAGATCGCACGATCGCCGCCGACCTCGCGCAGCCAGGCGACGTACTCCGGGTAGCGGTCGATGAGCTCGTCGACCTCCGTGAGGCAGACCACCGACGACGCCCCGACCCGACCGAGCAACGCCTCCACGTCGGGACCGATGGCGTGCTTGCCGCAGAGCCACATCCGACCGGGAACCATCGGCAGGGGGATCTCGTCGATGCCGCCGTCGCGGCCGCGACCGTCCGGCCAGCCGGTGCCCGCGTGCGTCCCGTCGCTCGACATCGTGGCGACGCTATCGAGCCGACGCGGCGCGTCACCCCACGCCCGGCCGTCGGACGTGGGCGGAAGCGTGCAGCGATGCGAGGATGCGGCGATGACCGAACCCATCGTGCGCGTCGTCGGCTTCGACCACCTGGTGCTGCGCTGTGCGGACGTCGAGGCGTCCCTCGCGTGGTACCGCGACGTGCTGGGGATGTCCGGCGTGCGCGTCGACGAGTGGCGCCGGGGCGAGGCACCGTTCCCGTCGGTGCGGGTCGACGACTCGACGATCATCGATCTCATCCCGGCGACGGCGGCGATCAGCGACCGCAACCTCGACCACCTCTGCCTCGTCGTCGCCGAGGGCGTCGTCGACGCGGTCGCTGCCGGTGGCGCACTGCGGGTGGTCGCCGGGCCGGGCCACCGCTACGGCGCCCGCGGCGACGGGTGGTCGGTGTACGTCCTCGACCCCGACGACAACGTCGTCGAGCTGCGCTCGTACCCGAGCTGACGACCAGGGTGGAGAGCATCCTGCGGCAGCGACAGCTGCAGGACGTCAGCGGCGCTGGCGGAGAGCTGATGTCAGGGCCGCGAAGGTCCTGGGCGGGGGATGCCGCCGACTCCCGGGGGGCCGGTCGGTGCGCCCGGGGCGACGCCGGCCCGGTCGATCAGCACTGGGGCGCGCACGCCCGTGAAGTCCGGCTGATCGACGGCGCCGATCTGCCAACCGCCCGCAGCGACACCGTTGCGCGCGACGACGATGCCGACGGCGAACGCGCCGCTGTCGTCGGTGGTCGCGTTGCCGAACGGAAGTGTCGGGCCGCCACCGCTGGCGTCCGTGATCTGCAGCACGATGGTCCGGTTCGGCGGAAAGCCGGTGCCGGTGACGGTCGTCAAGTCCCCCGGGCGGACGACACCGGGGGCAGCCCGTAGCGACGGCGCGTACGTCGAGTCGACCACGAGCGAGACCGTCGTCGACTCGCCCCGACTGCCGCGGACGATGAGCGACGCCGTCACCTCGCCACCCGCCGTTGGGCGCACGACGACCGCGACCGAGCAGGTCCGGCCCGCGCTCGCCTGCGAGCCCGAGCACGTGTCCGTCGCCACGGTGAACTGGCCGTCGCCGCCAGAGATCGAGACGTCGGTGATCGAGACGACCGAGCCGCCGTCGTTGCGGATCGTGACGACGGACGGCACCGACTCCGTGCCCACCGGCGTCGACCCGAACGACAGCGACGAAGGTTCCGCGGAGAGCCTCCCCGGGCGAGCCGTGGTCGTCGGTGCGGTCGTCGGTGCGGCCGTGGTCACCGTCGACGTGAAGCCGACCACCTGCAACGTCGCCGACGCGGACTCGCCGTTGGTGCCGGTGACCGACAGCGTCGCCTGCAACGTGCCCGCCGTGGTCGGTGCGGCGACGACGCTCACGGTGCACGTGCTGCCCGTGGCGAGCGTCTTGGCGGTGCAGGCGTTGCCGACGACGACGAACTGGCTGGCCGCGCCACCGGTCAGCGCGGCACCCGCGACTGCCACAGGGACCGTCCCGGTGCTGCGGACGGTGACCGTCTGGGCGCCGCTGCGCGTCCCGATCGCCGTCGACGGGAACTGCACGTTCGGCTCGTCGACCGCGAGCGTGCCACGCGGCGCGCGGCCGGTCCCCGACAGCGTCGACACCACGGTCGGCGAATCGCTGGGGATCGTCAGCGCGGCGCTCGCCGCGCTGACCGCGGTCGGGGTGAACACGACCGTGATCGCACACGTGCTGCCGGCCGGCAACAACGTGTCGGAGCAGGTGTCCGGGCCGATCACGAACCCGCTGCCCACCGGCGCGATCTGACCGATCGCCACGGCGACGTTCGACGGGTTGCTGACCTGCACCACCTTCGGTGGTGACGACGAACCGACGTCGACCGTGCCGAACGCGGTGGCGGGAGGGACCGACAGCGCGGGGAGCCGCTGCGCGATCCAGACGTCGATGCCCGCCGGGAACTGCGGATCACGTGACAGCGTCGTGCCGGCATCGGACTCGTAGGCCGTGAAGCGCCCCGTGTTGGACAGCGCCGGCGCCGAGCTGGTGCCCGGCGCCGGTACGCCGTTGGCGTCCGTCGAGAGGGTGTCCACCGCCGAGACCACGCCGGCGGTCGAACGGGCGACGAGGACCGCGCTCGGGACGACAACGGGAGACGTGAGCGCCACCGGCGAGCCGAGGGCCTCGAGCGTGAACGCCAGCTGGGAGCCGTCGAGCGACAGGTCCGGCTGGACGACGTTGCCCGGCTGGGCGACACCCGGGGTCGGCGTCACCAGCGCCAGCGCGCCGCTGACGACGCCGCCCGCATACAGCTGCAGCGTGCCGGACGTCTCCTTGGCGATGTCGGCACTGTTCGACACGAAGGCCACCACGCGGCCGTCGCCGGAGATGCTCGGCATCGCGTTGATGCCCGACGCCGGAGTGCCGGTCGGTGAGACCGAGATGGTCCGTGCGCCCGTCGCCTCCGTCCAGGCGAGCACGGTGGTCGGTGGTGACGCGGCGTCGGGACCGGCGTCGAACACCACCGTCGAACCGTCGGCCGACACGTCCACCGTCGTCAGCGACAGGGCCGGCGACGACGACGGCGATGGCGATGGCGATGGCGATGGCGATGGCGATGGCGATGGCTGGATCGTGCGCTCCGTGTGGTTCGCCGGGTCGGCGGTGTCGACCACGGCCACCCGCCACGCAGCACCCGGCGCTCGTGCCGCGGCGTAGACGACGAACCGCCCGTCGGCGGACATCGCTGGCGCCGCGAGCTGCGCGGTCCCCGTGAGCGCGGGCGTGGACGAGGCGGGGATCACCGCCGCCGGCCGCGTCCCCGCGCAGCGGCCCCAGCTGTAGAGCTCGGCCGACCCCGCGGGTGCGAGAGCCGTCGACGACGTCGCCGCGCTGGACGACGTCGACGAACCCGGCGAGGTCGAACCCGGCGAGACCGGGACGATCCGCGCCGTCACCGCCCAGAACGCGACGTGGCAGCCGTCCGCGCTGACGACCGCATGCTCCTGTGCGGTGAGGCCCGGCGTGGCGCCGTCGGGCAACGGCACGGGAACCACCATCCCCGCGGCGGCGTTGCGATCGCGCACCCACGCCGCAGGCGGACCGACTGTCGGAACGCTCGTGAACGCGACGATGCTGCCGTCGCCCGACACCGACGGTTCGCGCACCGCACCTGGCGGCCCACCACTGCTCCTCGCGGCCGACGCGACGAGCTCCTGCGACGGAGGCGCGCTGCGACCGGTGCCGTGATCCACCAGGATCGCCGCCACAGAGGCCGCCGTCACCACGACCAACGCGACCAGCGTCGCCAGCGCGGCCCGCCGACGGCCGCGCATGACGTCGAGCCTGTTCATCTCACTTCGCGAAGCCGACGAACGAGCCGCTGATCGCACAGCCCGAGACGTTGCTCGGTCCGGGAGTGGCGCAGATGACCGTCATCACGAGCGATTCGCCCGCCGTGAACACGTGCGGGGCGACCGTGTGCAGGTCGTAGTCGCGGAAGTTCTCGAGCGCGTTGGTCTGCAGAACGTCGCCGTTGCGCATCAACGTCACCGCACCCGAGTCGCCGCCGGGGTTCTGCAGGAGGATGTCCGTCATCGCGAAGTCCGTGTCGAACGTGTGCGTGAACGTCTGCGTCGAGCCGGCCGGAGCGACCCCACCGAGCTGGAAGTCCGTGGGACTGCCGTACGACGTGTCGAAGCCGGGCAGGGTGGTCGTGGTCGGTGGGAGCGTCGTCGTCGTGTCGAGCACCTGGTCGACGCGGCTCGACATCGATGCCAGCGGCCGCTGGACCGCCTCCCGCGCCGCGTCGCGCACTGCCGGGCGGACCAACGCGAACCACAGCACCACACCGAGGACGACGGCCGCAGCGAGCGCGAGCAGCGCCTTGCCGACCCAGCTCGGGATCGTCTCCTCTTGGACGAAGGTGCCCTCGAGCACCTCCATCTCGCGCTCGTCCTCGATCACCTGCACCTGGAAGTGGTGGGCCTTCGGCAGGCCCCGCCAGAACCGTTTGGCGATGACCTCGAGGCGGATCTGACGTGCGGCCCCGGCACCGATGTCCACCACCGGCGGAGCGAACCTGAACCGGCACTCCCGCTGGGGATCGAGCGCGGCGAACGAGACGCGGGTCGGGAAGTTGCCACGGTTGTCGACGGTCAGCTCGAAGCGCGCTCGCGCCGGCGCGCTCGCGGCGGCCGGCGTCATCGTGACGACCCGTTGATCGAATCGCCCGACCTGGACCACGCCCTCCCCCGCCACCGAGTGGTCGGGATCCTCGCGGGACGTCACCTGCACCCCGAACGGCGTCTCGCCGGGCATCGCCGCCGCCGACCGCGGTGGCCGGAAGTGGACGGTGGCCGACGCCTCGCCGTCCGGCGGCAAGGTCAGCGTCGACGGCTCGATCTCCATCCACGGAGCCGCTGCACCCATCGCCTCGAGCGTCAGCTCGTCGGGCAGCGACCCGTTGTTGCGGACGCGCAGCACGACGGAGATGTGCCCACCGGGATCGACGGCAAGTGGGGCGGCGCCGAGCTGACCGGCCTCGAAGGTTGCACTCGCTCCCATGGGCCATGATCTTGCCCGATCACGGCACGCGGCGACGCACATCTCACCCCACGCGCCAAGTCCGCGTATCTGGGAGCGGCGCCGAACGCTCTGTGAGCTGCGAGGCGCCGCTGAACCGCTGGCACCGCAGCACCCTCGACACCGCCCTCGATCCCAAGCCCCGGAGGAACCCGACATGAGCGCACGGATCGCCGTCTACGTCTACGGCACCGATCTCGTCACCCAGGCAGGAGTCGCGGCCCAGCTGCGCGGTCGGCCGGAGACCTACGTCGTCGAGGAGCACTCGATCGACGCTGCGGTGGTCGCGGTCGTCGTCGTCGACCAGGTCGACGATCAGCTCGTCAAGATCGTGCGCGGCATCCAGCGCGACGGCTGCCCACGCGTGGTGCTGGTCGCGACGACGTGCGATCAAGCCGACATCGCCGCAGCGATCGACGCAGGTGTCGTCGGGATCGTGCGTCGCCACGAGGTGACGCCGGAGCTGCTCGCCCATGCCGTCGTCGCCGCGTCGAACGACCGCACGACGTTGCCGCGAGATGCGGTTCGACCCATCGCCGCCACGCCGCTCGTTCCGCCGGTCCGTCCCGACCTCGGCCGGACCGCACGCCACGAGGCGCCGACCACGCATCGGACCGCCCGCCTGTCGGAGCGCGAGGTGCGAGTGCTCACGCTGCTCGCCGACGGCTTCGACACGCAGGAGATCGCCGCGCGCCTCGCCTACTCGGAGCGGACGATCAAGGGGATCATCCACGACGTCACCACCCGCCTGCACCTGCGCAACCGGTCGCATGCGGTGGCGTACGCGATCAAGGCCGGCGTGGTCTGACGGTTCGCTGCGCGCGAGGCGCGCGTCCGGCACGACTCGACCGGCACGACTCGACCGGCACGGCTCGTCCGGCACGGCTCGTCCGGCACGGCTCGTCCGGCACGGCTCGTCCGGCACGGCTCGTCCGGCGCCGTGGACGTCGACGCGCCCGTGGACCACCGCCGCCCGGCACATGCGGGTCGAGGCAGGTACGGCGTCGCGGGCTCCCGGCGGATCCCGGACGCACGTCACGGTGCCCGTCGTCGTGTGAGACTGCAGGACATGGCGTTCGGTCAGTCCTCGGGTCCTCCCGCAACCGCGAAGCAGATCCAGGAGCTGCTCTCCCTGCTGCAGGACGCGGGCCACAGCGACTTCCGGGACGCGCGAGGGCCGATGGGCTTCACCCAACGTCAGGCCGGTGGCAAGTTCAGCCGCGAGGAAGCCGATGCGTTCATCGAGCAGCTGCAGGAGTCGGCATCGGACGCTCCCGATGCGGCGTCGTCGACGTCGTCGGCGTCGACGAGCGGGGGCGGGGGCGGGGCCACCCGGCCACCCGCACGCGCCGCGGCGCGCCCCACCGCCACCGAGCGGGCGATGCAGCAGATCCCCACGCCGCAGCTGGCCGCCGAGCTGCAACGCCGTGGCTGGATCGTGATCGAACCGTAGATCGTCACACCCTCCACGAACTGCGTGGTCGCGTGGTCGCGTGGTCGCGTGGTCGCGTGGTCGCGTGGTGACGGAGCGTGGTCGAGATCGCCTAACGTGGGGCGCAACGAGATCGTCGCCCCGGACCACGGCGACGCCCTGAGCGAACGGGGCGACGTGTGGACGTGGACAGCGACGGGTGCCGTCGTCTTCGGCAGGAATCCGACCGGCTCACGGCGACGCTGCTGCGCGCCGGCGACGGACGCGCACTCGACGGTCTCCTCGACCGTGACGGTCGGCTCCTCCTGGCGACAGCGCAGCGGATCACGTGCGATCGGGCCACCGCGGAGGACGTCGTGCAGGACGTCGTCGCCGGGCTGTGGCGGCGACCGGAGACGTACGACCCCGAACGCGGCGGGCTGACCAGCTGGCTGCACATGCGCTGTCGTGGCGTGGCGATCGACCACGTCAGGACCCGTGCGGCGCGCAGCCGTCGCGAGCACAACCTCCACGAGCGGGATCTGCGCACGTACGACGACGGCCAGCACACGATCGACACCGCGTTCGTCGTGCGGGCGGCGCTCGCATCGCTGCCGGCCACCGACCGCGCCCTGATCGAGCTGACCTTCCTCGGCGGGCTGACCTACCGCGCGGCGGCAGAGTCCCTGGGCATCCCGCTCGGCACCGTCAAGACGCGCGTCCGCAGGACGCTCGCCGTCCTGCGCTCCCGCCTCGCCTCGAACCCGCCCAACCCCTCCCCCTGACTACCACCAGCGTGGGCGCGCTGTGAGCCACATCTGGCCCACCACGCGCCCACCCGGTCAATCGCACACCAGCATGGGCGCGCTGTGAGCCACATCTGGCCCACCACGCGCCCACCTGGTCAAGCGCACACCAGCGTGGGCGCGCTGTGAGCCACATCTGGCGCACGACGCGCCCACCCGGTCAGTCGTGGTAGCCGGGGTCGCTCGGCCAGTTGGGCTGGAACAGGTGCCACTGCTCGGGGGCCCGGCGGATCAGGAACTCGAGCTCGCGGGCGAGGAGCTGCGTGATCCGGGTGACGTCGGTGCGCATCGAGGCGAGTCGATTCAGAGGGATCGGCGGGCGCACGACCGCCATGTGCCCGTTGTAGTCGTCGGTGTAGTAGACGCCCACCGGCAGCAGCGGCGCACCGGTGCGCAACGCCAACGTTGCCGGTCCGGCGGGCAACGTCGTGCGCTCACCGAAGAACTCGACCTCGACGCCGTTGCGCTCGAGGTCGCGGTCGCACAGCAGGCAGACGATCTCGTTCTCGCGCAGCGCCTTGAGCACCGCGGTGCCGGCGCCGGGGCCTGTCGGGACGATCTTCATCCCCAGGTCCTTGCGCAGATCGGCGAACCACTCGAACAGCTCGGGAGGATCGAGCGCCTCGACCACGACCGTCATCCGGAAGCCCTTGTCGACCATCCACCGCCCGGCCCACTCCCAACCACCCATGTGCGGCAAGGCCAAGATCGTGCCCTTCCCCTGCGCGATGGCGTCGGTGACGTGATGGAAGTCCGGCACGTACAGGCCACGCTCGACCGTGCGCGCCGAGAGGTGTGGGAGGCGGAAGCTCTCCATGTAGTACTGCGCGTAGCTGTCGAACGCCTGGCCGACCGCGACGCGCAGCGCCGGCCCGCGCAACCGGGGGTTGACCCGCTGCAGGTGGCGCTCGATCATCCGCCGCCGCGGTGAGTTGGCCAGGCTCGCGGTGAACCCGATCGACGACGCTGCGCCGGCGGCCATCGGCCCGGGCATCATCCGCGCCGCGAGCGCGCCGAACCGGTACCCACCGACGGTGAACGCGTCGGTGACGCGTTTGCGTGCGCGCTCGAAGTCTCCCGGTTGCTCTGGCACGGGCCGAGGTGACGGCTAGTGGCGGCCGGGACGGGTGATGCGCGTGCGCCGACGTTCCGTACGCACCACGCGACGGGTCTGGCGCCGGCTGCGGCGCATCTCGATCCGCTCGGCGGTGAGGGGGGCGACCGCCGCCTGCTTCCAGACCTTCACGAACCGCTGGACGGCGGTGACGACGGTGAGCACCAGCGTCAGCCACAGCACCGGGATGAGCAGGAAGCTGAACAGCAACCCGATGCACAGCGCGATGATCCGCTCGGCCCGCTCCATCAGGCCGCCCTTGGCATCGAGGCCGAGCGACTCCGCCTTGGCACGCTGGTAGCTGATGACGGAGCTGGAGCCCATCACCGCCATCGGCAGGATCACCGCGTGCGGCGAGTGGTGCGCGGCGAGGTACCACGCGACGCCGCCGTAGAGGACCGCATCGGTGACGCGATCGACCACCGAGTCGAAGAAGGCGCCGCGCTGGCTGGACGTGTTCGACGCCTTCGCCAGTGCGCCGTCGAACAGGTCGGGCAGCGCGGCGAGCACGACGAGGAGCAGGCCGAGGCGCAGCTGGCCGAAGCCGATGGAGACCGCAGCGCCACAGGCCACGACGAGTCCGACGATCGTCAAGTGGTCGGGGGTCATCCCCGTGCGCCGCAGCCCGTTGCCGATCGGTTTGACGGCACGGTCGACTGGCGCCCGGAACTTTCCGTCGAACATCCCCTCCAGACTACCTCGCTCGCCGCTGGGCTGGCACGATGTCCCGGATGAGCAAGACGTCGCCCGCCGATCTGGCGATCACCTTCCGTTCCGTTCCCCGCCGGCTGCGCGAAGCGCTCGGCGACGACCAGCCTCCGGCCGGCACCGAGTTGCAGGACCAGCTCGCCCGCGCGTCCGCGCTGCTCGGCACCCCGGCCGACGCGACGGCGATCGCCGACGCCATCGCCCGCACCCCGCCCGACGAGTGGGATCCGGCGACGCTGGACATGCTGCGCGACGTGGCCCTCGAGGTCGGCCGGCACCTCCGCGAGCTCGCCGCGCGCCATCGCCACGAGGACGACTGACGGCGCGAGCCGACGCTGGGGGCGGCGGCGGCGAAGTTGCCGACACGCAGGAGGCGACGACGGCCGGGGCCTGCGATCAGTCCGGGTTGTCCTCCACGAGGTGCTCGTACACGGATCCGTCGACCGCGTCGACGAGCACCAGGCCACGCCGGTGCGGCGGATCCTCGGCGGAGTAGACGAGCACCCGCCACGTCGGCCGGCTGCGCAGCCCGCGCCAGACCTGCTGGGCCGAGGCGTGACCCACCGGGAAGCCGACCGCCTGCTGGGCGGCGACCAGCGCCTCCTTCTCGTCGACGTTCATCCGCCACCCGGAGGTGTAGGAGAAGACCCCGACCACGGCCAGGGCGATCGCTGCGAAGAGCATCCCCCGATTGACGAGCACGCCACCGTCCCCGCGGGTCAGCCACAGCAGGAAGCAGATGGCCGCCAGCGCGAGGTAGATCAACGCCGGACGGCGCCGGCGGCTGTTGTCCGGGAAGTCGTAGGCGCCGGTGTACTCGGCAGCGTTGAGGTCGTCGGGGAGGGCGTCGCGCACGTCGTCGTGCTCGTCGCCGGTTGGCGTGATCGCCGGGTCGTCCATGGCGGCGCACACGCTACCGAGCGGTCAGCGCACCCACGCGGTGCGCAGCCGGTGCGCGGATTCGATCAGCGGTTCGGGCAGCGTGCGGGCGTTGGCGATCGACGTCATGAAGTTGCCGTCGCCCGTCCAGCGTGGCACGACGTGCACGTGCAGGTGGTCGCTGATGCTCCCACCGGCCGAGCGACCGAGGTTGAGCCCGACGTTGACCCCGCCGGGCCGGTACTCCGCCTTCATCGTCACGACCGCAGCGGTGACGGTCGGCCACAGGTCGGCGGCTTCGTCCGCATCGAGGTCCTCGAGCGTGGCGACCGCGCGATACGGCACGACCATGAGGTGACCAGGGTTGTACGGGAAGGCGTTGAGGATCGCGAAGACGTGGGTGCTGCGATGGACGATGTAGGCCTCCTCGTCGGACAGCCCCGAACGGAGGATCCGGGTGAACACGCTCCCCTCCTTGGGACCTGCGGCCTCGGCAGGGCTGGCTGCACCCTTCTCGATGTACTCCATCCGCCAGCCGTTCCAGATCAGCTCCAAGGGGGTCACGGAGCGAAATTACCCGGCGGCCCGTCGAACCGGCCGAGCACCGCCTGCTGTGCACGCGCCGGACGGGCCGGCGCGCCGACCGGACGACAGCCCAGGGCGCCGCCCACCCGACCCCGTGGGCGCGCCACCTGCGAGTCATCACCTGCAGCGCGCCCGACCGAGCGAGTCAGATGGAGGCGGTCTTCAGCTCGGCTTCGATCTCGGCGTGGAGGCGGCGCACGAAGTCGTCGAGGCCGACCCCGCGTTCGACGGCGCCGCCGCGCGGGTTGACGCCGACGGTGCCTTCGGCGACGTCGTCGTCGCCGACCACCAGCACGTACGGCAGCTTCTCCAGCTTGGCGTTGCGGATCCGCTTGCCGAGTTGGTCGGTGGCCTCGATCACGTCGACGCGGAACCCCTCTGCACGCATCCGCGCCGCGACCTCGGCGGCGTAGAGCTCGTGCGCCGTGGCCACCGGCAGCAACCGTGCCTGGACCGGCGCCATCCACGCCGGGAAGGCCCCGGCGTAGTGCTCCAGGAGCACCCCGAAGAAGCGCTCGATC
>JAODBQ010000474.1 GCA_025464045.1 Ilumatobacteraceae bacterium | reverse complement strand
GGTCCACGGTGACCGCTGGTTGGGTCTTCGGCGCGGGACGGATCCGCGCCACCTGCGGGTCGTGGTCGGACGCCTGCGCGGCGAACTCGGAGTTGATGTGGATCACGTCGTACTGCACGTCGGTGATCGGCTTGGAGACGAAGATGTGATCGAGCACCTGCGAGATCCCGTTGAAGTTGTAGGTGTAACGCTCGTTCACGGGAAGTGTGTTGATCAGGTCGGTCAGCGTCATCCCGTTGTCGGTGAGCGTCATGATCGGTCCCGAGAACTGGTAGTCGTTGAAATCGCCGGCGAGCACGATGTTCGCGTCGGGGTCGGCCGCGAGCACCTGCTTGACGAACGTGTTCAGGACGACGGCCTGCTTGGTGCGTTGCACCTCCGACGAGCGCGTCGGCGGTTGGAACCGGCCCTCCGCGATCTGATCGCCACCCTTGGAGTTGAAGTGGTTGGCGACGACGATCACCTTGGCGCCGTTGAACAGGAACTCACCGGCCAGCGGCTTGCGGCTGGTCGTCCAGGCGTCGTCGGTGGGTTCGACCCGCCCCGGCGAGAGCGACAGCTCGGCGGTGTGGTCCGCGCCGGTGCTGACCGAGAGCGCCGTCGTCGAGTCGCCCCCCGGCCTGGCGACGAACGTGACGCGGGCCGGGTTGTAGAGGAACACGACGCGGATGTTGCCGCCCGGTTGACCGCCGTCGGCGTCGTTCACCGGATCGATCTGGGACCACTCGTACCGCGGACCCCCGGCGGCCACGATCGCGTCGGTGAGCTGCTGGAGCGTGAGGTCGGCAGCGACGACGCCGTCGTCGGCGGCCCCGGTGTTGTCCTGGATCTCCTCGACGGTGACGATGTCGGGCGTGGCGAGGTTCTGGATCAGACCCTTGGCGAGGCGCTCGTACTTCGTCGTCGGATCTCCGGGGGCGAGGTTCTCGACGTTGTACGTGGCGATCGCCAGCTGGTCCGGCGCCTGCGCCGTGGCGGAGGTGCCGGCAAGAACGTGGGGCTCGTACGACCCGACCCGGGTGGCGGCGATGTCGTAGCCGCCGAACGTGGACCAGTCGACGGGGCCGCTCGTCTGGCCGCCGAGCACGTCACCGACGTTGGCCGCCGGCACGACGCCGTTGACCGGGGCCACCAGCAGCCGACCCGAGGGCAATTGGTCGTAGCCGCCGATGTACGTCCCGCCGCGCGGCGTGGCCTGTTGCGCGGGCTTGGTCGTCACGTAGACCTCGCCGAACCGGGTGTTGCCGGGCCCGACGACGCGCGCGTTGTCGATCCCGACGAGCATCCCCTCGTGCGCCTCGAAGAACTCCTGCGCCGAGCGCGACGGATCGAGCGGATCGATCGTCTCGATGTTGCCACCTGCCACGGTGGGCGAGAACGTGTCGGGCACGGTGTCCGAGCCGAGCACGACCGTCGCCGGCAGCGGGTTCGCCTTGCTGATCGTGGTGACGGCCGTGACCTTGCCGAGCTCGGTGATCGACAGGCTGGCGGTGTTCGCCAGTGACTCACCGGAGCTGAGCGGATAGAAGTCGTTGACCGTGCCACTGACGAGCACCGAGTCGCCGATGGCGACGACGGCCGACGAGCCGAAGACGAACAGGCCCGACGATGCCGACGGCCGTGCAGGGTCCGGCGTCGGTTGCTGGATCCAGAAGCCGCCGCCGCTGCCGGTCCGCACCGCGGTGACGATGCCGGCGACGTTGCCGACCACCTGGTCGTCCAGCGGCGAGACGAAACCACTGCCCTGGATGTCCTGGATCGTGTCCGGTCCGGGAACGCACGCGGCCGGGACCGGGTTGGCGGTGCAGTCAGGGCCGGTGGGAACGCCTACCGGCGCGCTCTTCGGCGTCGGCGCGCCGGCAGTGAAGTCGGCGAGGTTGTTGCCCGAGTTGGCGAACGGTACGAGCGTGCGTTGATCGGATGTGGTGCTCGACAGCCCGGGCGCGACGGTGCCGGTCGGCGGCTCGTTGGCCGTGCCGTAGCCGACGAAGTCGACCACCCCCGGCGCGGACACGCATGCGCCTGCGCACGTCAGCGCCGCGGCACCGTTGACGAGTGCGACCTTGCCCGAGGATCCGCTCATCGGGATCGTCCCGACCACGTCCGGGCCCGGCAGTGGCGTGGTGCCGCCGGAACCGGCGGCCTCGCCGACGAGGTAGAAGCCGGATGCGGGGATCGTGCCGGTGAGCAACGTGGTCTGCCAGCTGGTGCCGGTGGCCGACGCGTACTGCACCGACCAGCCGTCGAGGCTGACGGGCGCACCGCTGGTGTTGTACAGCTCGATGAAGTCGTTCGTGAACACCGCGCCGGAGTTGCCGCCGCCGCCGTAGACCTCGCTGATCACCACGTTCGACGTGGTGTCGATGGCGTGTGCGGGTACGCCGACAGCGAACGTGGCCGCGGCGAGAGCGATGGACGCGAACGCTGCTGTTGCCAGCGTGCGAAGTGACGACATGGGCGGGCTCCGTTCCGAGGGATGTGTCGGTGCCCGGCGCAGACCCTGACGACGCCGATGTCGCGGCTCGAGCCGGTCCCGCCGAGGACTCGTGTACGGCTCGATCTTGTCCGCCATCATCGACGCGCGCCAGCGTTCGCGGAGGAGTTCACCCGCGGTTGGCTTGATCGTCACAACAGCCGGCACTTCGCCACACGTTGCGACGAACGTCGTCGAACGTGAAGGATCCGGACGATGAGCGCGACCAACGGCCCCAACCTGCTCGACGGCGAGGCGATCGCACTCCATCGCTGCGACCTCTCGGAGCGGACCTCGTTGCGCATCGGGTTGATCTCCGACACCCACATCCCCGAGGCTCGCGCCGAGCTGTGGCCGCAGGTGTTCTCGGTCTTCGCCGACGTCGATCTGATCCTGCACGGCGGCGACATCCACGACCTGGTCGTCCTGGATCAGCTCGCCGAGCTGGCGCCGCTGTTCTCCGCTCGCGGCAACGGTGAGGATGGTTCCGCGGGGCGTCCGGTCGCCGCGGACGACCCGCGGCTGCGCTACTCCTGGCTGCTGGATCTCGCCGGGGTGCGCGTCGGACTGACCCACGACCTGCCGATGCCCGAGCACCCGCCGCACCTCACCGTCGACCGTTGGAAGGACCGGCGGTTCGGCACCCGCGACATCGACGTGATCATCTACGGCGACAGCCACGTGGAGCGGATCGACGTCGTCGGCGACACGTTGTGCGTCAATCCCGGCTCGCCGACCTACCCGCACAACCTGAACACGCAGCTCGGAACGCTCGGCTTCCTCGAGATCGAGGGCAGCGCGGTGCGCGCCTCGCTGTGGCAGCTCACCGACGACGGCATCACGGGTCCGTTCTCCGAGCTCGCCGTGACCGTGCCGATCAACACCGTGCCGATCACAACCGTGCCGATCAACACCGTGCCCGACGAACCAGGGGAGCGACCGTGACCTACGAGAACCTGTTGGTGGATGTCGACGGTCCCGTCGCCACCCTCACGCTGAACCGCCCCGAGCAGCTCAACGCGTTGAGCAATGGCTTGCTGGACGACCTCTACGCCGCGCTCCGCGAGCTCAACCGGGGTGACGACGTGCGCGTGATCCGGGTGCGCGGCGCGGGTCGCGCGTTCTGCCCTGGCTACGACCTCTCGCCGACGACCGCCACCTATCCGGACGTCGCCCGCGGCACGAGTCGCGGTCCGCGGGGCGACGCGGTCGCCGACCTCGGCGAGTCCTCCATCTCCAGGGACCGCGAGTCGCTGCGCGAGATGATCGATCGCTGGTTGTGGATGTGGAACTACCGCAAGCCGATCATCGCCCAGACCCACGGCTTCTGCCTCTCGGGCGGCCTCGACCTGATCGGTGCGTGCGACATCGTGTTCGCCGCCGAGGGCACGCGCTTCGGTCACCCCGCGGCCCGCGGCATGGGCATCCCGGTGACGCTCGGGATGATGCCGATGAAGATCGGCGCGGCGGCGACGAAGGAGCTGCTGTTCACCGGCGACATGATCGACGCCGAGACCGCACAGCAGCTCGGGCTCGTCGCCCACGTCGTGCCGGCCGACGAGCTCGACGAACGCACGCTCGCGTTCTGCCAACGTGTGGCGATGAACTCGCTCGACATCCTCACGGTCCACAAGCACGTCACCAACCGCTGGATGGAGCTGATGGGCGTGCGCATCGCTGCGTTCGAGGGCGCCGAGTACGACTCGATCGCCCACCTCGCACCGTCGATGCGCGAGTTCAACCGGCGCGTCAACGAGGACGGACTGCGCGCCGCGCTGGGATGGCGCGACGAGCCGTACTCCACCGGTCCCGCCGCCGACCACGACGCACGGAACAAGCACTGAACCGGTGACCGCACCTTCGGTCCCGGCCACGACACGGTCCAACGTTCGGCTGCTCCACGCGTCGGACATCCACATCGGCGAGTCCGTCGAACGCGGCGACGCGATCGGGCCGTTGGTCGACGCGGCGATCGCCAACGCGGTGGATGCGGTGCTGCTGGTGGGCGACACGTTCGACCACAACCGCGTCGCGACCGAGGTGGGCCAGGTTCTCGCCGACGAGCTCGGCCGTCTCGACGTCCCCGTCGTGGTCCTCCCCGGCAACCACGACTGCCTCGTGCCCGGTGCGATCTGGAGCCGGGTGGTGCTGCCGCCCAACGTCCACGTGATCACCGATCCGGCCGGTGGGCACGTCGCGCTCGACGCGCTGGACCTCGAGCTGTGGGGTCGTCCGCACCCGAGCTACGCCGACCTGCGTCCGTTCGCCGGCCTGCCCCCGCGCGGCGAGCGCACGTGGCAGGTCGCGCTCGCCCACGGCCACATGCTGCTCGGACCTGACGACCTGCATCGCGCCTACCTGATCACGCCCGAGGAGATCGCCGCGTCCGATCGGGACTACGTCGCACTCGGTCACTGGGACGTCGCACGAGACATGAGCTCCGGCGGCGTGACCGCGAGGTACTCCGGCTCGGCGAGCCGGTTCCACGTCTGCGCGCTCGTCACGTTCACGGTCGCCGACGGGGGAGAGCGCCTCGTCGCCGTGGAGCAGCTCGACCTCGGCTGACGAGCTCGCGACGGGGCTCCGAGTCGCAGACGACGGCCCGAGTCGCCACATGAGGTTCTGCCGGCGCAGCCACTCGCGCCGCATCGAACGACTCGGACGACCGCCGAACGACTCGGACAACCGCCCTGCGACTCGGACAACGGCCAGGCGACTCGGACTGCGTGCCGCTCGACGCCGGACGCGACGCGGGCGACGCGGCGGCCGGCCGGCGTCCTCCCGGGCAGGACCGTCGGCGCTCGCCGTCCTAGTGTCCGTCCTGATGCGAACGATCTCGGCGACGAACGAACCACTGGCCCGACCATGAGCGCCCAGCCGGTGGTCAGGACTGAACGACGCGGGCGCGTCGCACTGATCCGCCTGGAGCGTCCCGAGGCGCGCAACGCGATCAACGCCGCGTTGGCCAGTCAGCTCGTGGACGCGATGGCTGCGTGCCAGGACGCCGGCGCGATCGTGATCACGGGTGCCGATCCTGCGTTCTGCGCCGGACTCGATCTCCGCGATCTCGGATTGGCCAAGCTCACCCAGCTCGCGCCGTTCTCCGTGGCCGTGCGCGACTCCAAGGTGCCGGTGATCGCCGCGGTCAACGGCGCGGCCGTCACCGGCGGGTTCGAGATCGCGCTGGCATCCGACTTCATGATCGCGTCCGAGCGTGCGGTGTTCGCCGACACGCACCTGCGCGTCGGCGTCTACCCGGGCCCGGTGCTCGTCGATCTGCCGCGCCGCGTCGGCATTGCGAAGGCTCGCGAGATGTCGCTCACCGGCAACTTCGTCGATGCCGTCACGGCCCTGCGCATCGGACTCGTCAACCACGTCGTGGCGCACGAGGAGCTGCTGCCGTTCACGCTCGCGATCGCCGACGCGATCGCCGAGCAGGACCCCGCGATGGTGTCCGCGATGCGCCGCGACTGGGATGTGACGTCGGAGCTGCCGGTGCTCGAGGCGCACGACGCGCATGCCGCGTTCGCCGCCGATGCCGGCTTCCGCGACGCCGGGAGCGACACGTTGCGGGCCAACGCGGACGCCGTGTTCTCGCGTTCGAAGGTGCAGCGCGCCACCGGCTGACCCGGATTGCGTTCGACCGTTCGTTCGATGGAAGATCTCCCAACTTCGGGAGGTCTGCCACGTGGCGATGATGACGGGAAACGACTATCGGGCATCGCTCGGCGACGGGCGTGCGGTGTACTTCCGCGGCGAGAAGGTGGCGGACCTCCCGGCCCATCCGGTGCTGGGCCAGTGCGTCGATCGCGTCGCTGACGGCTACGACGCGCTCCGGTCGGACGATCCGAAGGCCATCAGCTCGCTGATGACGATCCCGCGCACGACCGAGGAGCTGCGCCACGGCGTGCCCGGCATCCACGACGCAGGCCTCGTCGCCCACGTGACCTACACGTCGATCATGACCCTCGCCACGGCGGCCGCCAAGCTCCAGGGCGTCGGCGACTACACCGAGCGCATCGAGGGCTTCATCGCCGACATGCAGCAGCGCGACGTGCGCATCACTCAGTGCATCACCGACGCGAAGGGCGACCGCAGCCGACACCCCGGCGGCCAGGTCGACGACGACGCCTACGTGCACGTCGTCGATCGCAGCAGTGACGGCGTCGTGCTGCGCGGCGCCAAGCTGCACATCACCGCGGCGTCGCTCGGCCACGAGTTGCTGACGATCCCGACGAAGGCGATGCGCGCCGGCGAGGAGGGCTACGCGATCGCCTGCTCGGTGCCGGTCAACGCGCCGGGCGTGCGGATCGTCGACGTCTCCTACGCACCTGCGCCGGAGATGGCCGAGTCGTTCCCGATCTCGTCACGCGAGCACATGCCGGAAGGATTCGTGATCTTCGACGACGTGTTCGTGCCGAACGACAGGATCTTCCTCGACGGCGAGGTCGGGGAGGCGGCGATCTTCGCCCACTCGCTCGGCCTGTGGGAGCGGCTCGGCGGGCTCGGCCTGATGGCCGACGACGCCGACGCGCTCGTCGGCTACGCGCAGCTGATCGCCGAGGCGAATGGGCTCGCGGGGTTGAGTCACATCAAGGAGAAGATCTCCGAGATGATCATCCACGCGACGCTGCTACGGGCGAGCCACGAGGCGGCGATCGCCAACGCCGAGGTCGGCGATCGCGGCGCGATGTTCCCGTCGGAGCTGTTCGTCAACGCCGGCAAGTACCACGGTGCGGCGAACTACAACCTCATCGTCCGCCACCTGCACGACATCGCCGGCGGCTCGGTCGTCACGGCGCCGACGGCCGCCGACATGGACCATCCCGATCTGACGCCGCTCGTCACGAAGTACATGACGGGCTCCGCGGACATCGACGGCGCGCGGCGCACGAAGCTGTTCCACGCGATCCGCGACTTCACCGCTGATGCGTACGGCGGCTGGAAGGCCGTCTCCAACCTGCAGTCCGGTGGCGGTCTCTACGCACAGCGGATCGTCACCCGTCGGCACTACGACATGGACAGCGCCAAGCGGCTGGCGCTCAAGCTCGCCGGGATGACCGAGGAGTAGGTCCGGCGCGGGCAGCGTCAGCCGACGGTGAAGCCGCGGTACGGGTAGCCGGTGGCGCCCTGCGGTTCGGCGATGCGCGGCTGATCGGTCTGCACCCGCCCGTTGCGATCCGTCGCACGCGCGGCCACGAGGTGCGGCCCAGGGGGCGCGTCGTTCCACTCGTATCGCCACTGCACCCAGGTGTTCGCCGACGCCACCGCGCCGAGGCTGGCCGGGCGCCAGTCGGTTCGGTCGATCTGCACCTCCACCATCGCCACGCCGGTCGGTGGCGCCCACGCGACACCGGCCAGGATCACGGTGCCCGCGTCGACCGTGACGCCGGAGGCAGGCACGTCGATGCGCGTCTCAACCTCGATCGAGCCGTCCCGGGACCAACCGCGCTGGACCCAGAACGAGTCGAGGTCTTCCGAGCGGTCGAGCTCGATCTCGGTCAGCCACTTCGTCGCCGACGCGTATCCGTACAGTCCGGCGACGATCAACCGCGCTGGGAAGCCGTGCTCGTCGGGCAGCACGTCGCCGTCGAGGCCGAGCGCGACGAGGGCGATGCGACCGTCGAGCATCGTTGCCATCGGGATCGCGACGGTGAAGCCGTCGACCGAGCGGCCGACGACCTGCGTGGCTCCGGTCTGCACGCCTGCTCGGGCGAGCAGCGCGGCGAGCTCGACGCCGCGCCAGACGCCGTTGCCGATGAGGTGGCCGCCGACGTTGTTGGACACGCACGCGATGGTGACGGGTTCCTCGATCAGCGGCATCGCCGACAGCTCGTCGTACGTGTACGTGGCGGTGTGATCGACCATCCCCGTGATCCGAAGCCGCCAGGTGTCGAGATCGACCCGTGGCACGAACGTGGCGGTGTCGATGCGGTACAGGGCCGATGGTGAGGTGACGTACGGCGTCAGGCCGTCGACGGCGAACGCCGGGTCGCCGGCGGGGACTGGCGTGGCCCGCGCGGCCGGCGGCAGCGAGCCGCGGCGCGCTGCCGACGCGGGCACGAGACG
>JAODBQ010000415.1 GCA_025464045.1 Ilumatobacteraceae bacterium | reverse complement strand
CTCGTGGCCACCTGCGACCTGGCGATCGCTGCCGAGTCAGCCTCGTTCGCGATCCCGGGCGGCAAGGGAGGCCTGTTCTGCCACACCCCGCTCGTCGCCGTGGCCCGCAACATCGGTCGCAAGCGCGCCCTCGAGATGGCCCTCACCGGCGACGCCATCGACGCCGCCACCGCAGTGGACTGGGGGCTGATCAACGCGGTCGTCCCGGACGAGGAACTCGAGGTGGCGACTGCCGACCTCCTCCGTCGGGCCACGCGCGGCAGCGCGTCGTCCAAGGGGCTCGGCAAGCTCGGCTTCTACGAGCAGATCGGCATGCCGCAGGACGCGGCCTACGCATACGCCGTCCAGCTGATGGCGGAAGCGGCGGTCACCGCGGATGCGCAAGAGGGCATCAGCGCCTTCCTCGCCAAGCGCCAGCCGGCGTTCACCGGACGACCCAGCGACATCGGCGCGATCGTCTCCTGAGTTGCTGGTCATACCCCACGGGGGTATAGTCACGGTGTGGATACCGAGCAGCCCGGCTACTCCGCCGACAAGCAGCAGCTGCAGGCCCGCCTGCGTCGCATCGAAGGCCAGGTGCGTGGGCTGCAGCGGATGATCGACGAGGACACGTACTGCATCGACGTGCTCACCCAGGTCGCCGCGGTCAGCAAAGCCCTGCAAGGCGTCGGCATGCAACTGCTCGAGGAGCACCTGCAGCACTGCGTCGCCGGCGCAGCCGCCAGCGGCGACACGGACCGCACTGAAGCGCTCGTCCACGAAGCGACGAAGGCCGTCGAGCGGATGCTCCGCGCATGACGAACGCGCCGCAGAACGACGTGGAGGAGATCGTCCTCGCCGTGCCGGCGATGAGCTGCAGCCACTGCGAAGCCGCGGTGACGTCCGCGGTCGGCATGGTCGCCGGAGTGACCCGCGTCGACGTCGACCTGGCGACGAAGTTGGTCGTCGTCACCGGCCGTGGTGTCGTGCGCGACGCCGTCGTCGCCGCGATCGACGAGGCGGGCTACGAGGCCGGCGAACCGTGAGCCGTCGGCCGGGCCCGCTGAGCCGCCTCACCGTGTTCGGTGTGGTGCTCTTCGGCGCGTTCGGCACCGCGTACGCCGCCGGCGAGCGCCTTCCCGGCCACAGGCACCCGAGCGGCGGGGCGAAGCACGCGACCATCGACGAGTCCCAGCCGCACACGCACGACCTCACCCCGCGGCCGGCGGCGACGAACGTCGACGGCTACGAGCTCCGGCTCGATCCGGTCGCGGCGGACGGGCACACCCTGCAGTACCGCGTCGTCGGCCCGGGCGGCGCGCCGGTGACGGCGTTCCTCGACAACCACGGGTCGAAGCTGCACACGGTCCTGATCCACAGCGATCTCAGCGGCTTCCAGCACATCCATCCCGATCTCGCCGCAGACGGCACGTGGCGGGTCACCGTTCCTGCGGGCGCCTGGCACCTGGTCTTCGACGTGTGGCCCGCAGGCGCGGCGACCAACATCGTGCTCGCCACCAACACCGACGACGAGGTGCCGACGCCCTCCGCGCCGCTCCCGGGCGCCGACGACGCGCCGACGGTCGACGGGCTCACCGTGCGACGCAACGGCCTGGTGTTCACGATCAGCGACGCCGACGGCACCGCCACCACCGGCTTGGAGCCATACCTCGGCGCGCCCGGGCACCTCATCGCGATGCGCCTCGGTGACCTCGCCTACACCCACCTCCACCCGTCGACGACATCGACGGCGATGGCCGACATGCCCGGGATGACCATGCCGGTCGCCGACACGCCTGCCAACGTGCTGACCTTCACCGGCTCGTTGACCACCGGTACGTACCGCGTCTTCCTGCAGTTCGGTCACGACGGCAAGGTGGTCACCGTGCCGTACACGGTCGTGATCCCATGACCGCGATCCGATGACCGAGGTCGCCGATGTGCGCCGCTCCGACGCGGCTGCAACGAGCCGCTCGGCGGATCGCGACGGCATGCGCACCGGGCTCGCGCCGACTGCGACTCCGACTGCGACTGCGACCGGCCGGCTCGATCTCGTCGTCACCGGGATGACGTGTGCCGCGTGCGCGATGCGGATCGAGCGCACGCTCAACCGGATCGACGGCGTCTCCGCGTCCGTCAACTACGCCACCGAGCGGGCGGCGGTCGACTACGACCCGGACCGCGCGTCGTCCGACGAGCTCGTCGACGCGGTCGCCTCCATCGGCTACGGCGCGCGGCTGCCCACCCCGTCGGCGAACCCGTCCGGCGACGACCGGGCGAGCTCCACCGATCCTGACCGCTCGGCTGCGAAGCAGCACATGGCCGATCTGCGGCAGCGGTTCATCGTCGCCGCGTTGCTGGGAGCGCCGGTCCTGCTGATCTCGATGACCACGGCGCTGCAGTTCCGCAACTGGCAGTGGGCCTGCTTCGCGATGGCCGCGCCGGTGGCGACGTGGGCGGCGCTGCCGTTCCACCGCGCGGCCGTGAAGAACGCCCGCCACGGCGAGGCGACGATGGACACACTGGTCTCGGTCGGCGTGCTCGCTGCGTTCCTGTGGAGCACCTACGCCCTCCTGTTCACCGCCGCCGGCGACTCGGGCGTGACGATGGCGATGACCGTCGTGCCCCGCCAGGGAGTTGTGCACCACCTCTACCTGGAGGTCGCCTCGACCACGGTCGCACTGATCCTCGCCGGCCGGTGGTTCGAGGCGCGGGCCAAAGATCGCGCCGGCGGGGCGCTGCGCGCGCTCCTCCACCTCGGCGCCGCGGACGTCAGCGTCGTCGTCGACGGCGCGCGCGAAGAGCGCCGCCCGATCGCCGAGCTGCGGGTCGGCGACCGCTTCATCGTGCGTCCGGGCGAGAAGGTGGCCACCGATGGCGTGATCGACGAGGGTGCGTCGTCGATCGACATCTCGCTGATCACCGGTGAGAGCGTGCCGGTCGACGTGGCCGCGGGCGACGAGGTGATCGGCGCGACGGTGAACGTCGACGGACGGCTCGTGGTGCGCGCCACCCGGGTCGGCGCGGACACGGCCCTCGCCCAGATCGGCCGCCTGGTCGAGGCGGCGCAGTCGGGCAAGGCGCCAGTGCAGCGGCTGGCCGATCGCGTCGCCAGCGTGTTCGTGCCGATCGTGATGGTCCTCGCCGCCGCCACGCTCGGCTTCTGGTTCGCGCGCACCGGGAGTCTGACGGAGGCGATCGCCCCGGCCGTCGCCGTGCTGATCATCGCCTGCCCGTGCGCGCTCGGGCTGGCCACACCCACCGCGCTGCTCGTCGGCACGGGACGCGGCGCACAGATGGGCATCCTCATCAAGGGCCCTGAGGTGCTCGAGACGAGTCGGCGGATCGACACGATCATCCTCGACAAGACCGGCACCGTCACGACCGGCGAGATGAACGTGGTCGACGTGGTCGGCGACGATCCGCTCGAGGTGGTCCGGCTGGCGGCCGCCGTCGAGCAGCACAGCGAGCACCCGATCGCCAGAGCGATCGTCCGCCACGCATCGTCGGCGGACGGGCCCGGGGCGCCGACCGCGGAGCACGTCACCGAGTTCGTCAACCAGCGCGGCATCGGCACCGCGGCGAAGGTGGACGGCGGGCTGATCCAGGTCGGTCGCGCCGAAGCCGGCGTGCTGACCGGTGGACTTGCCGACGCGTTCGCCGCATCCGAGTCGGATGGCAACACGGTCGTCGTCGTCACCCGCGACGGCTCGGCGGTCGGGCTGATCTCCCTCGCCGACACGGTGAAGCCGAGCAGCGCCCAGGCCGTGCGCAACCTCGACGCGATGGGCATCGACGCGTTCCTCGTCACCGGCGACAACCGAGCCTCGGCACTGGCGGTCGCGGCCGCTGTCGGCATCTCCACCGAAGCCGTGCACGCGGGCGTGCTGCCGGAGGAGAAGCTGGCGATCGTCCGCCGGCTGCAGGCCGAGGGTCGGGTCGTGGCCGTGGTCGGCGACGGGGTCAACGACGCGGCAGCACTGGCCCAGGCGGATCTCGGCATCGCGATGGGCAGCGGCACCGACGTCGCGATGGAGGCCAGCGACATCACCCTGGTGCGCTCCGAGCTGACCGCCGCGGCGGACGCGATCCGCCTCGGCCGACGCACCCTCGCCGTGATCAAGGGCAACCTGTTCTGGGCGTTCGCCTACAACGCGGCCGCGCTGCCCCTGGCGATGGCGTGGCTGCTGTCGCCGGTGGTGGCCAGTGCGGCGATGGCCTGCTCCAGCGTGTTCGTCGTCAGCAACAGCCTGCGCTTGCGTCGCTTCCGGTCGAGCTGACCACGGCGCTGGGTCCCGCCACGCGGACCCGTCGCCGGTCCGTGGCGCTCGGCCGGGCGACCTCGGCGGAACTGTCGTACACCCCTCGGGCATGCTCCGAACATGAGCACGAACCACGATGAGCTCGGTTGGTGGGCGCGGCAGGCCAGCTGCCGGGCGCTCGACGCCGATCTGTTCTTCCCCGAGAACGCCACCGACGAGGAGACCGCGAAGGAGGTCTGCGCCGGCTGTGCGGTGCGTGAGGCCTGCCTCGAGCACGCGTTGACGAACGGCGAGGCGTTCGGCATCTGGGGCGGCCTCAACCTCCGCGAACGCAGGGTGCTCCGGCGCACGCGCGCCGTCGCAGTCGGCGCGCCCCAACCACTGCGACTCGCATGAGCCGGCCGCGGCGTCAGGCGGCCACCGCCGCACGCAGGCGATGCACCACCGCGTCGCGGTGGTTGCGCACCGTCCGCACGCTGACCCGCAACTCGGCTGCCGCGTCGCGCAGCAGCCGTCCACTGAGCAGCACCGCGAGCAGCTCGACGTCCCCCTCCCGGAGGTGGTGCAGCCGGGCCGCGCCGATCACCTCCAACACCTCGAACAGCGGCTCGGTGGCCACCTCACCGACCTCGATCACGCGGTCGAGCCGGTCGCTGTCGGTGTACTCGTGGATCAGCAGCCGCCGCTGCTCGCGGCGGAACGCCTGGTGCTCGCAGTCACGCAGCAGCGACGCGGCGATGTGCTGGCGCCGGCGCTCCACCGGGAACTGGCGGATCACCCCCCAAGCCGCCGAGAGGAGGTCGTCGAACGCCTGGAGGTGCTCCTCCATCCTTCGACCGTGGCGGCGGGCGATGGCGCTGAGACCAGGGAGCAGTCGCTGGAGGACCACCCGTGCCGCCAGCTCGTCCGAGCGGGCGAGCGTCACCAGCGCCAGCAGCACCTCGTCGGCCCGGTCGCGTGGTCCGGTGGGATCGGCCACATCAGGGCCGGAGCCTGCCGACGCCTGCGATGCGGTCAGCTCGCGCGGCGCGACGGCGTCAGCGGCACCGACGGCGGTAGCTGCCGCAGCCACAGCCACGGACGCGACGGATGCCGCGCCGCTCGTGGGAGCGCTCACCGGCCGGAAGCCGGTTGCGACGAGGACCTCGTCCAGCGAGCGCAGTGGCTGCCGTGGCCCCGAGCCGGGTTCGTGCCGGCCGTCGGTGTCGCTCCGGCCACTCGAGTCGCTCGGGTCGGTCGGGTCGGTCGAGCCTTCGGCCAAGAACGGCCAACGGCGGGCCGTGACGAGCGCATCCGGACGCACCGCGAGGCTTCGCCACTCCTCCTGGAGACGGCTGATGGTCTGGCGGGGGTTCGGGGGGCGCCGATCGGAGGCGCGAGGTGGTCGCACGGGAGAAGCCATGGCCGCACCGTGCGCCGACGACCTCACCGCAGGACTCACCGCCATCGTCTGCGCATCGGGCTCTCGGCTCGCTCGGCTCTCCAGGCGGCTCATCCCCGGTCCCCCGAGGCGGCGACCGTCGTGGTGCCCACCGACGCTCTCGTCGACTGCTCAACCCTCGGTCACCCGTTCGTCACAGCAACCCTCACCAACTCACAGGACGTCACCGGCGGACTCACAGGACGTCGACGATCGCCGGTCACAGGGCCGCGCCGACGTTGCACACCAGGTCAGCGAATACGCAATGGCGTCGTCGCGGACGACGATTGCCGCTCGGCCGACGGCGCTGTCGACAGTGTCGGCGATGTCTGCGACGCCGGCCCCTCTCGTCCACCTGCCCGCCGAAGCGCACGGCGACGAGCTCGCAGCACCGTTCCCGGCACCCCGAGACGCCGGCGGCGGGCCGCTGTGGAGCTGCATGTGGCTGACCGGACCTGACACCGGCGCAGAGGTCACCATCCACGGCAGGCAGACGATCGTCGGCCGCGCCCCCGGAGCCCAGGTGCGTTGCGACGACCCGGCGCTCGAACCACATCACGCGCTGCTCGAGCTGGACGGTGACGCACTCCGCGTGGTCCAGCTCACCGGGCGGATGCCCCTGCTGGTCGACGGACGGTCCGTCGACACCGGCGTGTTGCTCCGCGCCGACGCGCTGATCGACATCGGCCACAGCACGCTGTGCGTGCGACGCGGCGCGAGCGCGCGACGTCCCGCCGCCCACCTGCGCGACACCGCCGTGCTGCGCGGGCCACGGACCGTCCCGCTGTGGGATCCTCGGCCGCTCGTGCCACCCGGTGCCGCTCCGTCGAGCCGCGAGTTGCCGGGCGGGCTCGTACCCGCGCTGCTCGGCATCGCCGGCGCGGGGGTGCTGGCCGTGGTCATGCGGCAACCGATGTTCCTGCTGTTCGGCGCGCTCGGCGGCACGATCGCACTGGGCAGCTGGCTCGCCCAGCGGGTCGGGCTCGTGCGCGGCCGGCGACGGTCGCAGCGGCTGCAGCAGGTGGCGAACGCCGAGTACCTCCGTGCCGAAGCCCAGATGCGGCACGCGTACCTGCAGCACGTCCAGGCCAGCACCTCCACCACCGTCACCGCCCTGGCCACGATCGACCAGCGCGACCAGGAGCTGTGGACGCGCCGTGCGGATCACGCGGATGCGTTCGTCGTCACGCTCGGGCTCGGCGAGGTCCCCTGGCGGCCCGTGCTCACGGAACGACCGTCGTCAGCCGGCTCGGGGACCGCCGATCACGGGGCCGTCGTCGCGCTGCACGATCAGCCGATCACCGTCGACCTCGGTCCCGGCACGCACATCGCAGTGCGCGGTGGCCGCACCCGGGCGGCCGGCGTCGCCCGAGCCCTGCTCGTCCAGTTGGCCGCGAACTGCGGTCCGGCCGACGTCCGGATCGTCGTCGTGTCCGACGAGCCTGGATCGTGGGAGTGGGTGGCACGGCTGCCCCACGCGGTGGGCCCCGACGGCCGCTCGACGGTGATCGCGCCGAGCGAGCTGCCGTCGCTCCTCTCGTCGATCGAGCAGCCGGACATGCCGCACGTGGTGGTGCTCACCGACGCCGCAGACCTGCTCGCATCGCGGACCAGTCCGTTGCGCCGGGCCGTCACCATCGGCGCCGGACCAGCTCTGATCGCACTCGTGGGTGCCGGCGCCGGCGTCCCTCACGTCTGCAACAGCGTGCTGTCGATCGCCGAGACGCCACCGACGTCGTGCGGCGTGGCCGCGCGCTGGGTGCCCGACGCCGCGTCCAGCGCGCTTCCGGTGAGCGTGCGCATCGCCGCGCTCGGCTGTCGAGCCGCCGCTCGCGCAGCGGCGACGCTCGGTGAGCTGACCGACCCGGACGATCCCTTCGCCGCGACCAACGGGATCCCGGCGTCCGTCTCGCTGCTCGGGCTGCTCGCCGGTGCCGACGCGCGCCCGCTCACGGGTGCCACGGTCGCGGCACGCTGGCTCGCCGCCGGACCCGATCCGAGCCCGCACACACCGATCGGGACCGCGGCCGACGGGCAGGTCGACATCGACCTCGTGCGCGACGGTCCACATGGACTGTTCGCCGGAACCACGGGATCCGGCAAGAGCGAGTTGCTGCGCAGCATGGTCGCCGGGATGGCAGTCGGGGCCAGTCCCGATCACCTCACCTTCGTCCTCGTCGATTACAAGGGCGGCGCCACGTTCGACGCGTGCGCCGGTCTGCCCCACGTGGTCGGGATCGTCACCGATCTGGACGATCAGCTCGCCGACCGCGCCCTGCGCTGCCTCGACGCCGAACTGCGCCGACGCGAGGCGCTGCTGCGCGAACACGGTGCCGGTGACCTGTCGACGCTGCGCGAGGTCGCCGCGCACGTCGTGCTCCCCCGGCTGGTCGTGGTGATCGACGAGTTCGCCGCGCTGGTGGCCGAGCGACCGTCGTTCCTGCACGCACTGATCGGGATCGCCCAACGCGGTCGCAGCCTGGGCGTCCACCTGCTGCTCGCGACCCAGCGACCCAACGGCGTCATCAGCGACGACATCCGTGCCAACACCAACATCCGGCTCGCGTTGCGGCTGCACGACACCGCCGACGCGTTGGACGTGGTCGGCGACGTCGCACCCACGCTGATCCCGCGTCGCGCTGCCGGACGGGCGGTGCTGCGGCTGGGACCCGGCGAGCACGTCGCCTTCCAGGCCGCGCGCTGCACCGGGGGCGCGCCGAGCGAGCTCGACACGCTGGTCCGCGCCGTTCGCGAGGCGATGGCCATCGTCGGCATCGCCACCCCGGTCGGCCCGTGGCGGCCGCCGCTCCCGACGCTGCTCGACGCCGCCGAGATCGACGCCGCCACGGGGGACACGAGCGACACCGGCGACACGGTCACGACCGACGGCACCGGCGAGACCGTGGGCACTGTCGAGACCGGCGACGCCGGCGCGACCGGCGACGCCGGCGCGATCGGGCTCATCGACGATCCGGACCACCAGGCCGTGCGGCGGCTGGTGTGGCACCCCGACACCGGCCACCTGTTGATCGCCGGGGCGCCGGGCAGCGGGGTGACGAGCACGCTCGACACGCTCGGGCGCCACCTGTTGCACGTCGAACCCGCCGCGCACCTCTACGTGATCGACGGTCGTGGCGACGAGGCGCTGCTCGCGCTGGCCGAGCACCCACGCTGCGCCGGGGTCGTGCGCCGACACGAGCGGGAGAGGATGATGCGTCTGCTCGCACGGCTCGCCGGCATCGTCGACGAGCGTGCCGCAACCGGTGGTCGCGGGAGCTGGCCGCTGATCGTGCTGCTCGTCGACGGTTTCACCGACGTGCGCCTGCAGCTCGACGACCTCGACACGGCGACGGAGTTCGAGGCGTTGGAGCGGATCATCGCCACCGGTGCCGGCGTCGGGGTCTGCGCGGTCCTCGGCGTCCAACAGGCCGGCGCGGTGCCGAGCTCGGTGCTCGCCCAGTGCCCGCAGCGGTGGGTCTTCCATCTGGCCGATCGACACGACGCCGCCGCCTGGGGTTGCGCCGCGAGCGACGTCCCCGGTCCCATCCCGGGTCGAGCCGCCATCGGCCACGGGCTGCACGCGCAGCTCGTTCGACCGGGACGAGCGACGCGGCTCCACCTCGCGACGCCACCGCAACGCGCCCTCACGGATCCTGACCCGATCGAGGTGCTCCCCGGCACCGTTCCAGCCGCCAGCCTCACGGTCGGATGGGTAGCCGGCGGCAGCACCTGGCTGCCGCTCGGCAGGCTGTTCGCCAGCACAGACGTGGTCGCGCTCGACGTGCCGGACGGCGAACACGTCCTGATCCTCGGTCCGGCGCGCAGCGGACGGAGCACCGCGCTGATCCGCCTCGCCACCGCGTGGCGTGACGCGCATCCGCAGGGGTGGATCGGCGCACTCGCCCCTCGTCGGAGCCCGCTCGGGTTCGCCGAACCCCATGCCGACCTCGCGGCGTTGCGGGCGGCGATGCCTGCTCGCGGTGCAGCGTTGTTGGCCATCGACGACGCCGACAGCATCGACGACCCTGGCGGAGTGCTGGCCACGTTGCTCGCGACACCGCGCCAGGGCCTGCTGGTGGTGGCCGTCGCCCGACCCGACGTCCTGCGCCAGTCCTACGGCCACTGGACCGCCGTGGTCCGCCGCAGCCGCCTCGGCCTGGTGATGGCGGCCTGCGGCGAGCTCGACGGTGATCTCGTCGGCGTCGCCCTGCCGCGGCGTCGCCCGATCGCGGCGCGGCCGGGTCTGGCGTGGCTCGCCGACAACGGGGAGGCACGCCTCCTCCAGCTCGCGATCGATCCACCTGCCGGACCACCTGCCGGACCACCCGCCGGTCCGACCAACTCGGCCCGCAGCTCCGCGGCAACCGCGAGATCCAACGCCACCAACAGCTCCACGCCCGCCAACGGAACGGATCCGGCCGAGCGCTGCCCCACCGCCGAATCGAGGACCGATGCGGGCGCGCGGACCACCTGAACCGTTCGCGGACGCACCCACCGATATCGTGTCGGCCCGTGCCGCTCCGCATCCGTCGTCCCCATCGCCTGCGTGCCGTGGTCCTCATCGTCGCTCTCGTCTGCATCGTCGCCGGGTGTGGCAGCAACTCGTCCTCCGCGACCACGACGATCACCCTGCCGCAGAAGGTCGTTGTCAGCAGCGTGGCCGGCGACGAGATGAGCACGCTCCTTGCCGCGCTCTACGCCGAGGCGTTGCTGAATGCTGGTCTGCGCGTCGTCCGCAAGGATCCGTATCCGGACTGGCCGTCGGCGTACGCCGCGTTGCAGAGCGATGCCGTCCAGGTGGTGCCGGGCTTCTCCGGCGACCTGCTGACGTACCTCCACTCGATCGGCGCCACACCGGCGACCACGACCACGCCGCCGAGCACGGTCGCCAGCAGCTCGACCGTCGCCGCGCAGGCCGTCGACGACACGACGACCACGACGGTCGTCCTGCCCACCGGCGACCCGAAGACCGTCGAGGATCAGGTCGCCGTGACCCGGACGCTCCTGCCGG
>JAODBQ010000265.1 GCA_025464045.1 Ilumatobacteraceae bacterium | reverse complement strand
TATCACGGCCACCCGAACGGCGCGATTGCGGATTGAACCACCAGCGACATCAGCCGAAGTCCTGGGCGGCGAGTAGCAGTGTGGCGAGCGGCTCGAGGGTGGCCATCAGCTCATCGAGCTCGCCCGGCTCAAGGCTCTCGTAGGGCTTCGCTGCGAGGTCGTCGGTGCGCGACTCGACCCGCTGTTTGACGACGCGACCCTGTTCGCTCAGCCAACCGTCGTCCCCAATCAGGCCGCGATCGCGCATCCCGTCGATCACCGCGGCGAGCTGCGCTGCCGGAAGGTGGTGGATGCGTCCGAACTTCTCCGCCGGCATGTCCATCTCGAGGGCAACGAGCACATGCGCCTCGAGGCCGCCGATACCCTCGATCATCAGCGCCGCGATGTGCCCGTCGCCGCGGTGCTCGCGCAGCAACGAGGCTGCGTGGAAGAGGCGAGCTACCACGTCGTCGGGGATCGACATCGCGCGCAGCGCGGCGTACATGGGTCGGCCGTCCCACGGGGCGCTGGTCGCCGCCTTGATCAACAGTTCGGCGGCGCGAGCGAACGCGGGAGAGTCGACGCGGTGGTCGAGGATCCGCCGCAGCGCCTTCACGCAGCCCATCTGGCGAGCGGCGATCGCCGCTTCGGGCGTGGTGGTGCGCCACACCTTCGGGATGTGGCGAGCCACTTCTCCGGGAGCGAAGTTGTAGAAGAGCGCGTCCACCACCTCCGCTGGTGCGAGGCCCAGGGGCGCCGCCCGTCCGGCGAAGTACGTGTCCCAGTAGTTGGTGAACCCCAGGGCGAACATCGCCTCGTTGGGTTCATCGGCCGAGTACGGGATGACACCGATCGGCTCGACCAGTTCGAACATCCGGCGCACAAGTGGTTTCATGGTCTCAACATTGACTGGGTCGATCGATGTGAGTTGCTTGTCGAGGTGGGTCATGTCGTCGCCTCCGGTTGTGAGATACACGACGCCGGTGGTCCAAAGAACTCATCGCGCGACCGTGATGCCCCTCGGTGTCGACGGACACAGCGCACGGGCATCGTGAGCAGCACTCGGCGCCAGCTGGGGGCCAACCTCGGTGCTGGGTGGCTCACCCTGAAGCGCCGATCTACCGCGAGGTGCGAGGGCAGCTGCGGCGGACTTCTGAGCGACGCGTTGGGCGACAGCTGGCCGGTGAGGTGCGGCGGGCTCACTGATCCGGCAGGTCGTCGGCCACGAGATGCGCGACGTCGTTCTCGGTGATCGTGCCGCCGTTGCGTACTGCGGTCCAGACGCCGAGGTTGCCGCCGTGATGACGGGCCAAGGTGCGGTAGACGTCGAGGTCACGGACGAGTCCGGGTTGGGGGCGTGTGACCATCGTGCAGCGAACGCACGGTTGCCGCGGAACGACGTCGACCTCACCGATGCGCACGACCCGTCCGCACCAGTCGTCTTCGAGCCACCCGGCACCCGCGACATCGAGCAGCACATTCGGGCGGAACCGGCGCACGTCCCACTCGCCGGCTGGATGGAGCGCCGCGCCGGCCCGCAGACTGGCCGTGGTCATCAACAGCAACGGCATGGCGTCCACGAACCGCTCCGGTGGCATCGTCCACTCGATCGCCTCGCTCGCGTCGTCCGTCGGATCGGCGAAGTACTCGGCGCGATCGCCGTGCACCCCGGCTTCGACGAGGCGCACAGGGCGCTCCAGCCAGTCGCTGAGAACGTTGTCGGTCGCCTCGCCTGCCCCGACCAGGACCGTGCCGTCAGGGAGCTCGATGACGGGCTCACCGCCCGCTGCCTGTCTCGCCGCGGCCTCCAGGAGCCTCGCCTCGCGCCGACCCGTCAGCACCCGTCCCGTGCGCTCGTCACGGACCCCCCAACGTCGATCGCCATCCACGCCGTCGCCCTGGATCTGAACGGCGGAGAGGCGCTCACCCTGCATCGACTTCACCGGGTACCGCCACAGCTGCGCGACCACCACGTCACTCGAAGACACCGGCCTCCTCCTCTGCCGCCCACAGTCAACACCACCGCGCGGGCACCCCAGCACCCGAAGCACAACCCGTAACGCTCGTCGCTTGATCACCACGTCGACACTCACGCTCAGCGGGTGCCGTGGTGCGCTGTCCGATGTTCGCGCTCTTCGTACCCGGGCCAGGGCGCCCGAGGTCGCCGGCTGCGGGCGCTGTCTGCGAAAGTCGGTCCAGCGTGCTGGGCCCTCCGTTGCAGACTGGCGGGGATGTCGTTGCTGTCCGACCGGTTGCCGGCTCCGCCGCTCGAGCTCCGCCGGTGGTCGGACGCCGACCTGCCGGATCTGATGTCCGCGATCGAGCTGAGCGTCGAGGAGCTGGGCCTCTGGCTTCCGTGGGCCGCTGAGGGCGTTCCCTCGGTCGACGAGGAACGCAGCGTCCTCGCCGCCGGCGTGGTCGACTTCGACCAGGACGTCGACTGGTCCTACTCGCTGTTCGAGTCGTCCTCCGGCGAGCTGGTCGGCGGCTGCGGCCTTCATCGGCGCAGCACCGACTGCCTCGAGATCGGCTATTGGGTACGCAGTGATCGGCATCGTCGGGGCTACGCCACCGCAGCGGCTCGGTGTCTCACCAACGCAGCGTTCGCATGCGTCACCGACGCCGTCCGCGTCGAGATCCGCATGGATCGGGCCAATGTGGCGAGCGCCCGTGTGCCAGCCAAGCTCGGCTACCAACTCGACGGCGACGAAGCGCATGAGTTGCTCGCTCGAGGCCACACGGGTCGTCGTCTCATCTGGTCGACGACCCGAGACCGGTGGTCAGCAGTGCGAATCGAATCCAACGACCGCGAGCCGCCCAAGTACCTGTCGTAGCGCGGGATCGGTCGCCAAGTCGAGCCCAAGCGCTGGATCCGAGGCGTGCCTGCGCAACGGCTCGTACAGAGGCACGTACGGCGGTTTCGGCGAGGTCAGCTGAGGCGTTGCGTGAGATGGATGACGATGTCGTCGCCGTCGGTCTTGCCGATCGCCTTGCGGATGGCAGCGGCGATGGGAAGCTTGTGGGTGCCATCGCCGAGGGCCATGAAGGCGCTGCGGAACGCGATGCCGTCGACGGTGCCGGCGACCTTGACGAGGCCGCGGGTGCCGAACACGCTGGCGGAGTCCGGCATCTTCACGCAGGTCCAGGTGTCGCCGTCCTGGACGCGTCCCATCGTGGCGGTGAACGTGATGTCGAGCGGTCCAATCGGGGACTGACGCATGGCTGCCTCCTCGGAGACGGCTTCGGGACCAGGCGAACGGCTGGACGATCCCGTCAGCTTCGGATGGGACACGACGTTCGGTCGGGAGACTCGCGCTTCAGCTCGCGGGACCCGCTGCCCGCCATGACGGGCCATCGGGAACGGCGGCCAGACCGATCAGTCGACAAGCGTGAGCTCCGCGACGTCCTGCTCGACGAGCTCCTCGCCCGGCGAGTTGTACCACCAGGCATGACGAAGTCGACCCGGCTCCGGCATCGCAACAACGACCTTCATCGGATAGGGCGCGTGGTCGCCCGCCGCGAGCTCGAATGTGCCGGGCTCGGTCTCGTGAAGGATCGCAACCGAGCTCCCATGCGTGTGGCCGATCACCATCACGCAGTGACCGTCGTGGGTCTTACCCACCACGGTGTGTTCGACGTGCCCACGGATCTGGTCAGGAAACGCGGGGTTGAGAATCTCGTAGTCGAGCGTGACTCCGGCGCCCCCAGGCAGCGGCGTCACCTGGATCCGCGCCGCACCCTTGTACTCGACCCGCTTCGCCGTGTCGATGCCGAGGTACAACCCCGGATGAGCGAGCAGGTCGTCGACGATCCCCATGCCCCCAACGATACGCGATGACGACGAGTCAGAGTCGTCCCGACGGTTCGCTGGGAGGATCGCGAGGACGTACGCGGCCACCTCGTCCGTGGAGTACTAGGACCATCGTCCAGTAGCGGCCGTTGGTGAGTGGATGCACGCTCGGGTGCAGCGGGCGGTGGGTGCCCGACCTACGTGAGGAGCTCTTCGTCATGGTGCTACGTGCCTTTGCCGGTGTCGTTGCGACATCACCGCCGTCGACGCCGTTGGGACCGTTCCAGGACTCCGCTGTCTCGTGGGCGACCTGGGTGACCCTGATGGGGTTCGCCGGCGTGCTCGCGTTGGCGTTGTTCAGTGCTGGTCCAGCAGCACGCGCCATCGGTGGACACGCGGTGGCGACGACGAGTCGTCGTCTCGCGGGCGCCGCTGTCGTGATCGGTGTGGTGTCGATCCCTGCGGTGCTGACCGACGTTGCCCACCGCGCCTCGAAGTCCGGGGGCTACGACTTCGCGTCGGCATGGCGCAGCCTCTACGACGGCACCAACCAGGGGCGCCTGGTTGGGCTCGAGATCACCTTCGTCATCACGGCGATCGTGCTGACCGCACCGCTGCTGGTCCGTCGAGTGGCATCCGGAACTGCGCGCCGATGGTTGCTCTCGGCCGGTCTGGCGAGCAGCACGATCGCGCTCGGAACCACCAAGTTCCCGACGAACGTGCCGACCCGCTGGGCGCTGACCACGTTCGAGACCATCTCCTGGATGCTGCACCTCACCGGTGGCGCCGTGTGGCTCGGTGGGCTGCTCGGCCTGATCGTGCTGCTCGCGCCCGGCGGGACCCCGACGACGGGTCGCAACCAGTTCTGGTCGATCGCGATCCGGCGGTTCTCGGCCGTCGCGATGACCAGTGTCGCTGCGATCGCGCTCTCTGGGCTGTTCCTCTACTGGGAGCACGTCGACGGCCCGTCGCAATTGCTCTCGACGATCTACGGGCGCACGCTCGGCGTGAAGATCCTGATCTTCGCCACCCTGCTCGCACTCGGAGCGTTCAACCAGTTCTGGCTGCACCCCCGCATCGCAGCGCTCCGCGCCGCCGGCGATTCCCGTGCACTGCACACCCTCCTCGCCAAGCGGTTCCCGTTGGTCGTCGGGATCGAAGCACTGCTCGGGGCTTCATTGCTGTTCGTCGCCCCGTTCCTCCACGGCTCTGCCCGCAACCAGGCCTTCCAGGCCGACGTCGCCAAGCACACGACCACCACAGGCACCCCGCTGCCGCGGATCGCCGCCAAGCACGTCGCGACGGGAACCTGGATCTGGGGGATCCTCGAAACGGTGCTGATCGCCACCGTCATGCTCGTCGGCTACCGACTCTCCGCCCGACGCGCCCACACGCACAGCAACGTCGACGCCACACCGGCGCCCGTTCGCCACAGCGATCTCATCGACGCGTAGCCATCGCCCTCGTCGCCCCCGCTGACGAGCCACGCAGCGAACGGGCGTCCCCGGTAGTGTCCGGGACGTGGCCGAGCCGCCGTTCGTCCCATCCGACTTCGAGCCGCCGACGGCCCTCGAGAGCGAGCAGTTCCGGCTGGAGCCGCTCGGCCCGCAGCACAACGAGGCGGATCACGCAGCGTGGACATCGAGCATCGCCCACGTCCGCTCGACTCCGGGGTTCCCCGACGGCAACTGGCCGCCACCGGAGGGCATGTCATTCGAACGGAACCTCGACGACCTCCGCCGCCACGCCGCGGACTTCGACGCTCGCACCGGGTTCACGTTCACCGTCCTCGACGCGGTCACGGGCGACGTGATCGGGTGCGTCTACCTCTACCCCTCGCAGTCGCCCGACAGCGACGTCACAGCCCAGTCGTGGGTGCGCGCCAGTCATGCCGAGCTCGACGTCCCGCTCGCCGACGCCGTCGCCGCCTGGCTGGCCACCGAGTGGCCGTGGGAGCGAGTGCACCGCCCCGGCCGCTGAGCACCGCCCAACAGGCGAGGGTGCCTTCGATTCGCCGACCGAGACCCGAAGCGATCGCCAACGCGCCGCGTCCGAGCGCGCCGGCAGCCAGTTGCCGCAGCGGGCGCGTTGGCGAGTCAGCGGCGATGAGTTCGGTGGCGCCCGGTCGTCTCAGCTCACATGGCAGATGAGCAGATGACAGCGTCCGCGACGATCAACGCCCCGCCCGAGGCGGTGTACGCGGTGCTGGTCGACCCGACCACCCACGCCGCGATCGACGGCACCGGCTGGGTCCGCGAGCCCGTCGATCCGGCGCCGTTGACGCACACCGGCCAGGTCTTCCGGATGGCGATGCACCACGAGAACCACCCTGACAAGGACTACGAGATGGCCAATCGAGTCGAAGTCCTGGATGCCCCGCGAGCCATCTGCTGGATGCCCGGACAGGAGTCACCCGAGACGGGCGACCTCGGGTTCGGCGGATGGACGTGGCGCTACGACCTGGAAGCGGCCAGCCCGGCACAGACGACCGTGACGCTCACCTACGACTGGTCAGCGGTCTCGCCCGCCGTGCGTGAGATCATCCAGTTCCCGCCGTTCGGCTCCGATCATCTCGAGCAATCACTGCAGCACCTCTCGAACCTCGTCGAGTAGCTGCACGATCCGTCAGGGCCTGACACGACGCGGCCTCGATCTGCTCCGTCGCCACGGAACAACTCCGCCCTGAAAAGGTGCAGACCATCAAGCACAGCGCCGCCGACGGGCTCCGTCGCCGACGCGAAGTCCCCTTCCCGGCCCAGCGCATTCACCCGCGTTTGGTCGCCCAGATGATGACGGTGTCGCCGGGCCAGTCGTGGAACCGGCCTGCGGGTGACACCTCGGCGAGCAGTGCCTGGAGGTCAACGACGAACTCATCCAGGCGATCGCCCAGGCGATCTGGTGCGGCGAAGGACATGGACAGGTAGCCGGACACGACCTCGTCGGTCGTGCGGACGATGTCGGCACGGCCCGGGGCGTAGGCGACGTGGGATTCGCCGAACGGCGACCGTTCCAGCGACGTCTCGTACGTGTCCTCCTGCGGGCCGCGTGACCAGCCGAGGTAGGCACCGATCACCGCCTCGATCTGTTCGTGCGGGATCGGCGGGGCCGGCCTGTCGACGGGCGGCGACCCGTGTTCGATGGCCGGCGCGATCAGGGCCACCGCGCCGCCCGGTTGGAGCAGCTCGTAGACCGCGGGGAGCACCCGGTCGCGGTCGGTCCAGTGGAGCGACTGACCGAAGGTCACCAACCGCGCCGCTGGCAGCTCGAGCGTCGCGAGGTCCTCGGCGCGGGCCTCGATCCAGGCCGCCTTGACGTCATGGGCGGCGGCGTGCCGACTCGCTTCGGCGAGCATCGCCGGCTCCGGATCGATGCCGATCACCGTCTCGAACAGAGGCGCCAGCTGCACGGCGAGCACCCCCGGTCCGCATCCCACATCGATCAGCGTGCCGGTCCCGTCAAGGCCAATCTCGGCTCGCACCACGTCCAGCAGTTGGGCCGAGTATGGCGGTCGCCCCCGCAGATAGTGCGCAGCCGCCGTCACGTACGGCCGACGGGTCACGCCGGAGTGAGGTTGCTGACGTCCGCGACGAGGTCGAGCGAGTGCAGTCGGGTCTCGACCGTCGGCGAGGCGTGGACGACGATCAGCTCGTCAGCATCCGCGTGCTCGGCGAACTCGCCGAGGTACTCCTTGACCGTCTGCGGGTCGCCGACAGCCGAGTAGTGCATCATCTGCGTGATCTGGCGGCCCTGCGGGGAGGCAAGGATCGCGTCTGCCTCGTCATCGGTGAAGTCGCGGTCGCCACCGAGGAAGCGGGCGACGCGGAACCGGCTGACGGTGCGCAGCTGCTCGAGGGCCTCGGCGACGGTGTCCGCAGCGATGACGTTCACGCCGGCGATCACGTACGGGTGGTCGAGCTGCTCGGACGGTTGGAACTCGCGCCGGTACGTGGCCACTGCGTCGCGCAACCCGCTCGGCGAGAAGTGCGACGCGTAGGCGTACGGCAGGCCGAGTGCTGCCGCGAGCTGCGCGCCGAACAGCGACGAACCCAGGATGTACAGCGGCACGTTGGTCCCGTTGCCTGGCGTGGCATTGACGCCGGCGATGCGGGTCCGACCGGTGAGGAAGCCCTGCAGCTCGAGCACATCCTGCGGGAACGAATCCGACGACATCGGGTCACGGCGCATGGCGCGCATCGTGGCCTCGTCACTGCCCGGCGCGCGGCCGAGGCCGAGATCGATGCGACCCGGATGCAACGTCTCAAGGGTGCCGAACTGCTCGGCGATCGGCAGCGGAGCGTGGTTGGGCAACATCACCCCGCCGGCGCCCAGGCGGATCGTGGAGGTGTGCGCGGCGACGTGGGCGATGAGCACGCTAGTCGCCGACGACGCGATCGAGCTCATGTTGTGGTGCTCGGCGTACCACACCCGTCGATAGCCGCGCCGTTCCGCCCGTTGCGCGACCGCGACCGTCGCCTCGAGACCGTCGCGCACCGACTGACCCTTGCCGACGATGGCGAGATCGAGGACCGACAGCGGCACGGAGCGAGGAGGCATCCCCCGCACCAACAACCGATCGGCACGACGTATTTCGGTTCCCAGCACGTGCTCGGCCGACGCGCTTCCCGGAGCACGTGTCGGCCGGGGGCAACGCCAGTCACGGCCGGCGGTGACGGGTCGGGTGCGAGCCCCGACGCGGCGATGGTGGGTGCGCACACGCACGGTCCGGTACGTGCATCGGGCCGGCCCCGGACCGGGCCAGTGATCCTAGATTTGAGCGAGGCCACCGTCGACGCACAGTTCGGCGCCGTTGACGAAGCTCGACGCGTCCGAGGCCAGGAACACTGCGGCCGTGGCGATCTCGTCGGGGTCGGCGACGCGGCCGAGTGGGATCTGGGACGCGAAGTTGTCGAGGAGTGCCTGCTGGCGCGCGGGCGGGGCGAGACCCAGGAGTCCTGGCGTCTCGGTGGGGCCT
>JAODBQ010000388.1 GCA_025464045.1 Ilumatobacteraceae bacterium | reverse complement strand
TGTGGGAGTGGTTGGTGCCGCTCGTGTTCATCGCCTTGCTGGTCCCCGCGCTGCCGCTGTGGGCGCACGCCGAGGAGGTCATCTTCCGACGTGGCGCGGAGGGCTGGTCCCGCGCCGAGCGCGCCTTCAAGGTGCTCCAGTTCGGGCTGATCCACGCCGTGATCGGGATCCCGATCGCCGTCGCGCTGGCCTTGTGCGTCGGTGGCGGCTACTTCATGGGCGTCTACCTGGCGGCGATCCGACGCGGTGCGGACCAGCGCGAGGCGACCCTCGAATCGGCGCGGGCGCACACCGCCTACAACGGTGTGCTCGTCGCGGCCGTGCTCCTCGCCATCGTGGGCACGGCGATCGCATGAGCGCGACCGAGCCCGGCAGTGCTCGCGACGACGTCGTCGACATCGAGATCCAGCGCGCCGCCGGCGTGCGCATCACCTACGGGGACGGCGAGGTGGTCGACATCCCGGTGGAGACGCTGCGCGCCGTCTGCCCCTGCGCGACGTGCCGGGGCATGCGCGAGCGCGGCCAGTTGGCATGGCCGAAGCCCGGTCAGCCGGCCAGCATCACGATCGAGGACGCCGAGCTCGTGGGTGCGTGGGGCCTGTCGATCCGCTGGAGCGACGGACACGACACCGGCATCTACGCGTGGACCGTCGTGCGCGAGTGGTGGGACGCGCGCCGGGGCGGCCCGCTCGTCGCCGACGCGGTGCCCGACGGCTGATCCTCACCGGATCTTCACCACCGAGCACGCCGATGGAGGTCCCGCCGAGAAGCCGGTCGGTAGCCTGACCTGCGTGGCGATAGAGCAGCAACCGGTCGTGACGCACTGCTACCGGCACCCTGATCGCGAAGCCGGCCGCTTCTGCACGCGCTGCGGGCGCCCGGCGTGCAGCGACTGCCTGGTGCAGGCGGCCGTCGGGTCGCACTGCCTCGAGTGCGCGAAGGCGGCCCGCCCGGACATCAAGGACCGTGCCGTCCTGTGGAACGCCCGCCAGATCACCCTCGTGACGTACTCGCTGATCGCGATCAACGTCGCCGTCTTCATCATCGTCGGGCTGGCCGACCCGAGCACCTTCGGGCTCAGCGGCAGCCTCAGCAGCATGCAGGCCCGCCTCGGCCTGAGCAAGACGCTGCTGCAGTACGGCGGCGTCTTCCGCGACGGATCCGGCGCGATCTCGTTCGCACCCCACCAGTGGTACCGCCTCGTCAGCTCCGGCTTCCTCCACTTCGGGCTCATCCACATCGGCTTCAACATGCTGATGCTGTACCAGCTCGGCCAGCTGCTGGAGCGCCGGCTCGGCCGGTTCCGGTTCGCGATGCTGTACTTCGCGGCGCTGCTCGCGGGCTCGCTCGGCGTGCTGGTCATCCAACCGAGCGGGGCGATCTCCGGTGGCGCCTCGGGCGCGGTCTTCGGGCTGATGGCTGCGGCCGCCGTCGGCCTGCACCGCCAGGGCATCAACATCTTCTCCACCGGGCTCGGCACGGTGCTGGTGCTGAACATCTTCCTGACGTTCACGATCCCGGGGATCTCGATCGGCGCGCACGTGGGTGGCGCGATCGCCGGCGCGGTGCTCGGCTACCTGATGCTCGCCCCGCCCCACCTCGCCCCTCCGAAGTGGTTGAGCTACGTGGCCCCGGCGGTGGTCGCCATCGGTTGCGTGGTCGCCAGCGTCATCGCCGTGGGGTGACGGGGCGCCTGCGCAGGCCGGGCCGGTGCGCGTGCGTCGGCATCCGGTCGCTGCTCCACTTGGCGTACGGCGCCACGACGAGCGCGCACAGCTCGATCAGCACCCGGTCGTAGTTGACCCGCCAACCGTTGAAGTCGCGCCAGCACTGGTCCCGATCCGCCTTCAGCGGGATGTCGGCGGCCTGCAGCTCCACGCACAGCAGGTCGAACTCGCGCCGGGTGACCGAGATCGGGTCATCCGGCCGCGGGTCGCGGTCGTACTCGATCCCGTAGAAGTCGGCGATCCGGCGCAGGCACAGGAACCCGGTGCGGATCAGGAGGTCGGGGCCCGGGCCCTTGCGCCCGTCGACGGTGCTGGACACGACCGCTGCCGTGTCCAGCACGCACCCCGCCGCGGTGAGCCAGTTGCGCTGCGGCAACGGTGAGCGGAAGTAGACGAGCGACGCCTGGCTCGTGTGGCTCTCGTCGACGTCGACGAACCACTGCTCCCACTTGTCGAACAGGTCGGACTCCAACCTGTCCATCCAGTTGATGCGCGCGTAACGGGTGAGGAGCTCGGCGCACGACGGCGGCGTGCCGGCACGGACGGCGAGCATCCCGACGAGCGCCTCCCGGGTGCGGAACGCGCTGTAGATCGTCGGCAGGTAGGAGATCATCAACGACACCAGGCCGAGCCCGAGGCCGGCCTCGACGAAGCTCAACGCCACCCGGCCGTACCCCGTCGGCCGATCGAAGCCGAGCGTGAACAGCGACGAGCCACTGGTGGCGAACGCCTCGTACAGCGGGTTGATCCCCGTGCCCCAGAAGATCCCGGTGAAGCCGACGGTGGTCAACGACACCCACACCCCCGGCAGCAGCACGAGCGCCACCGGGGAGTACAGCGCGAGGATCCGGTCGCGGACCTCGAACGACTGCGACGGTCGGGCGACCAGGTCGAACGCGCGACGGATGACGCGGAAGTGCAACCTGGTCAGGGCGATCGGCACGTCGCGGGGCACGACGACCGTCTGGATGGCCGAGGCGAGCGTCCAGAGCACCAGGAGCAGTCCCCCGAGCGCAGCAGCGACTCGACCGACCATCACCGGGGAACTCTGTCACACCCCTCTGTCACCATCGCAACATGTCCACTCGCACCGCCCGCACCGCCCACATCGTCGGCCACGCGCAGCCCGAGCAGCTCAGCCTGCTGCGCACGTCGGACCTGCCCGTGCAGTTCCGCCTCGATCGGCGCACTCGCGAGCGCGGCCTGGAGCACGTCGCCGAGATCCGCCGACTGCTCGAGGCCAAGCTCGATCCGCAGCGTGGCCGCGCTGCCGGCGCAGCCAGCACGGTCGGCAACGTGCACCATGACCACGACCAAGCCGCCTGAGCAGCGATGTCGTCCGATCAGGAGGCGTGGGGCGCCACCGACCGCACCGCGTCCCAGTGCTTCAGCTCGGGATCGAACGGCATCATCGCCAGCGACGTGGTGGTCACGCCGTTGTCGAAGTACTGCTGGATCCGGGCACGGCACTCGGCCGGCGTGCCGTGGATGATCAGCTCGTCGACGAGGCTGTCGGGGATCGCCGCGAGCGCGCCCTTGCGGTCGCCGGCCTGCCAGGCGTCCCACATCGGCTTCAGCACCTCGCCGCGGCCGAGCCAGTCGTGGAACGCGGCGTACACGGGCACGTTGAGGTACGCGGCGATGGCGAACCGACCGGCGGTCCGCACCTTCTCGGCGTCCTCGCTCGGGCACACGAACACCCGGCAGACCACCTCGCGCTCCTCACCGCCGGCGTGCTTGTCGATCACGTCCACGACCTGGCGCACATCCTCGGCGGACAGCCAGTTGATGATCACCCCGTCGGCCTCGCGGGCGGCCAGCTTGAGCATCCCCTCGCGCAGCGCGGCGATCAGGATCGGCGGGGTCTGCTCCGGGCGCACGCCGAGCTTGAACCCCTGGATCTCGAACGTGTCGTACTTCTTGGTCACCTTCTCGCCACCGAGCGCGTCGCGCAGGAAACGCACCACATCGCGCACCTTCTTGTACGGCTCCACGAACGGCACCCCGTTCCAGCGCTCGACGATCACGTTCGAGCTCGAGCCGACGCCGATCGCGAAGCGGCCAGGGGCGGCGTCGGCGAGCGAGGCGACGCTCTGCGCGAAGCACGCCGGCGAGCGGGTGTACGCGGGCACGATCGCCGTGCCGAGGCGCAGGCGCGGCTCCCAGGCCGCGGCCATCGCCAGCGGCGTGAAGGCATCCGCACCATCGGCCTCGGCGGACCAGATGTCGGTGAAGCCGAGCTCCACCAACTCGCTGAGCTTGTCGCGGTGGGAGTGCAGCGGCCCGGGCAGGGGCGCGGTCATCCCGGGGCGGATCGGCAGGGTCATCGGTGCTCCTTCAGCTGCGCGGGGTTGGCCCGTCGCCTGTCCAGAATCGCACAATGCAGCTCTGGCTGGCCGTAGCGAGCAGCGTCCCGTCCTCGGCGAACATGTGCACGAGGCCGTGCCCGAAGCCGTGCTCCACGCCGTGGACGCGAATGTCCAGGAGCACCCACTGGGTCGCCACGAGCTGGCCGAGGCGCAGCGTGTTGTCCAGGCTGTTCCCCCCGCCCAGCACCCCGAGCGCCTGACCGACGGCCATCGGCACGAAGTCGCCGAGCACGGCGAGCGTCGTCGCGTCGACCAGGTGGCTCTCGCTCTCGATCACCTCGGGGACCCTCGCCCACATCACCACCTGCCCGTCACCTGCCGTCCCGTCGAGCAGCTCCATGGGCCGGCCGCGGGCCAGGCGCTGCTCCATCCGGTCCATCACCGTGCCGTCCACCGGCATCCGGTGCGGGCGGTCGAAGCACTGGTCGGGCGGCGGCACCTGGGGCATCTCCACCCACTGCCCACGTTGCTCCATCGGCCGGTTGCCGAGCGCGGCGTTGACGGTGAGGATCTCGCGGTTGCCGACGTGGCACACCGCGCGGGCCTGGGTGATCTGGTGCCCCTCGACGGCGATGGTCACGTCGATGTCCATCACCTCGCCGGGCGTCGCGTAGGAGAGGTACTGGCCGGTGGCCCACACGCACTCACGGCCGCTGGTCCCCTCCATCGCCGAGATCGCGGCACCGAGGCCGCATCCGCCGAACAGGAAGTTGCCGCCGGTGCACAGCGCGCTGGTCACGGGCAGCCACCATCGGTACGGGTTGTGGCTCTGCTCGAGCCCGAGGAAGGTACGACTGTCCATGCTGTTGGCGCGGTCGCCGGCCGTTCAGGCGGGCAGGGCAGCGAGGAAGGCGCGGATCGCTTCGTTCACCGGCACCGGGTTGGTCAGGTTGGCGGCGTGTGCCCCGCTGACGCGCACCACGCCGTCGCAACCGGCGAGTCCCGCTGCCAGCGACTCCGCCTTGGGCATCTCGATCGCGTGATCCTCGGTGCCGTGCACGACCAGCGCCGGGCAGGTGATCTCGGCCAGCCGGGCGTGGAGGTCGTCGCGGCCGTGCAGGCAGTCGAACGGCAGCGCGAGCGCCTCCTTCTCGGTGGCCTGCCACTTCGCGATCCACTTCGGGTTCTCCACCGGATCGTCGATGATCAGCGTCGCGATCGCGCTGGCGAGCTCGTCCACCGGGCCGGCGGCCAGCCACATGTCGCGCATCCCAGCCTCGGCCGCGAACGTGTCCGGGTCGGGCACCCCGGCTTCGGTGTCGAGCAGGATCAGCGCCCGCACCCGCGCGGGCGCGGTCAAGGCCACGCGCAGCGACAGGAACCCGCCCTGGCTCATCCCGCCGACGACGGCACGGTCGATGCCGAGGTGATCGAGCAGGCCGAGGCAGTCGGCCGCCGAGTCCCAGTAGCTGAACGGCTTGCCGTCGAACTCGGTCGCTCCGAAGCCACGCTCGTCCCAGGTGATCACCCGGTAGTCGCCGGCGAGCGCCTCGACCTGCGGCGCGAACATCTCGTGGTCCATCAGGAACCCGTGGGCGAGGATCACCGGCGGACCATCGCCCCCCGTGTCCTCGAAACGGATGTTCTGGCCATTGACGTTCGCGTACGGCACGGCCGGAGGGTACCCGCGCCGACCACCCGCCGGGGCGTTCCGGTCGGCGGGGCGCCGGGAGCACAATGGCGGCGTGCGATTCACCATCAGCTTCAGCCGAACGATGCGGGCGTTGATGAGCCTGCTCGGGCTGGGACCCCGCCGCAGCTGGGTCGAGGTCGGCGACGATGTCGTCCCGGTGCGGATGGGCTGGGCGTTCGCGGCGGACATCCCCCGCCCCGCGATCAGCGGCGTGGCGCTGCGCGAGCGCAACCGCATCTCGCGCGGTGTCCACGGTTGGAACGGCCGCTACCTCGTCAACGGTTCGGGCGAGGGCCTCGTCACGATCACCGTCGAACCGCCGCAACGCGCCGCGATGCTCGGCTTCCCGATCACCCTGCGCGAGCTGACCGTGAGCGTCGACGACCCTGCGGGGCTGGTGGCAGCGCTCGGATAACCTCCCGCGGATGACACCGTGGCAGGGGGATGCGTGCTCATTGGTCGACGAGTTCCGGGCTGGGAGGCGCTCGCCCGCGGAGGAGCTGGCCGCGGTGTACGCGGCGATCGACGCCAGTGATCTGAACGCGTTCTGCTTCCTGCCCCGCGAGGACGCCACTGCGGCAGCCCTGTCAGCCGACGTGAGCAAGCCGTTCGGCGGCGTGCCGATCGGCGTCAAGGAGCTCGATCGCGTCGCCGGTTGGCCGTACACGCATGCGTCGGTGGCACTGCGTGACGACATCAGCGACGTCACCACGACCCAGCTCGACCGGATCGTCGGTGCCGGCGGCGCGGTGCTCGCCGGGCAGACGACGGCGAGCGAGTTCGGTGGCGTCAACGTCACCCGCACCGTCCTCCACGGCACGACGCACAACCCGTGGGAGCACGGGCGCACCCCGGGCGGAAGCTCGGGTGGCTCGGCCGCAGCGGTCGCCGGCGGTCTGGTCACGCTCGCCACCGGCGGCGACGGTGGCGGCTCGATCCGCATCCCGACGGGCTTCACCGGGCTGTTCGGGTTGAAGAGCACGTTCGGGCGGATCCCGCTCGGTCCGCTCACGACCTACGGCAACCTGACGCTCACCGTGGGATGCCTCAGCCGCAGCGTGCGCGATGCGGCGCGCTGGTTCGACGTCGCGAACGGCCACGATCCCCGCGACCCGTTGAGCCTCCCCCGCGTCGAGGGATGGGAAGCCGGCCTCGGCACCCACCTCGAGGAGCTGCGCGGCGCCCGGGTCGCGATCGCCGAGGACTGGGGCGGCGCCGTCGTCTCGCCGATGATGTGGGATCTGCTGGAGGCCGCCGCCGGCGACCTCATCCGCGACTGCGGGATGGTGCGGGTCGAGGTGGACACGACGCTGCCGCGCATGGGCAGGGCCTGGTCGCTGAGCGGCGGGATCGGGTTGCAGGCTGCGCTCGGCGAGCGTTGGCCGGCGTGCGCACCGGACCTCACGCCCGAGGTCCGGGCGGCGATGGATGCAGTCGGCAACGACTACAACGCGAGGTCGCGGGCGATGATCGAGAACCGGCGGATGGAGGTCAACGAGGCGATGGCGCGCCTGTTCGATCCGGCCGACGGCATCGACTTCCTGATCACCGCCTCCAACCCGGACGTCGCGTTCGAGGCCGACGGTCCGCTGCCGGCCGTGTTCGGTGGCATCAAGGCCGGGCGCGGCAACAACGGGCGGCTGACGTTCCCGGCCAACCTGCACGGCAACCCGGCGATCAACATCCCCGCGGGCACGTTGGATGCGCTGCCGATCGGGCTGCAGGTCAACGGACGGCACTTCACCGAGCCGTTGCTGCTCGACCTCGCGCTCACTGCCGAGCGCAACCGGCCGTGGCCGCTGGTCGCGCCGGGCGTGACGGCTGCCGCGTAGATTCGACTTACCGAAGCTTCAGCTTTCATATACCCTCTCGGGCCGTGCCCGCGATGACCCGTTCCCAGCGCGTCCTCGCCATCGGCCTCGTGCTCGGCGTGACGCTCGTCGCGTTCGAGTCGACCGCAGTGATCACCGCGCTACCGACGATCACCGACGAGCTCGGCGGCGACTCGCTGTACGGCGTGACCCTGGCCGCATACACGCTCGCCAACCTCGTCGCCCTCGTCGCGGCGGGCGAGCTCGCCGACCGGCACGGACCGGCGAAGCCGTACTTCGTCAGCGTGGTGACGTTCATCGTCGGTCTGATCGTCGCCGCGACGGCGCCGACGATGGCAATCGTCGTGCTCGGTCGAATCCTCCAGGGAGCGGGGACCGGCGCGTTCGGCACGATCGCCTACCTGCTGGTCAAGCGCGCGTTCTCCGACGACCGCCAAGCGACGATGTACGCCCTGCTGTCGGCCGGGTGGGTGCTGCCGAGCCTGATCGCCCCGGCGGTCGCCGGCACGATCACCGAACAGCTCGGCTGGCGCTGGGTGTTCCTCGTGATCATCCCGTTCGCGATGGCGGTCGGTGCGCTGGCGATCCGGCCGATGATGGCGTTCGGTCGGGTCGGCGCGGCCGGCGGCGCGCGGTCACGCATCCCCACGGCACTGGGCGCCGCCATCGGCGTCGGCGCGCTCGTGACCGGGCTGCAGTTCGCCAACCCGGTCGCCGCCGCGCTGACCTCGATCGTCGGCGCGGTCATGGCCGTGCAGTTCCTGCGCCGGCTGTTCCCACCGGGGGTCGGCCGTGCCCGCCGCGGGTTCCCCGCGGTCGTCGCCTGCCGCATCCTCGCCACGGCAACGTTCCTCGGCGTCGACAGCTTCGTCCCCCTCGCCGCGGACCGGATCCACGGTGCATCACCACGTGCGCAGGGCTTCGTCATCATCGGCAGCGCGCTGACGTGGACGCTCGGGCAGTGGGTGATGGCCCGCCGACCACAGACATCGCCGTCGCGAGCCGTGTTCACGGGCTTCGCCCTGCTCCTCACCGGGATCGTGCTGGTCACGCCGGTGCTGCACTCGAGTTGGCCACTGTGGGCGACGTTCCTCTCCTGGGCCGTCGGCGGTCTCGGCATGGGCCTGCTGTTCAACCCGACGACCGTCTCGGCGATGTCCTACGCGCAGCCCGGCAACGAAGGTCTCGTCGGCGGGCAGATCAGCCTCGCGGACGCGGTCGGCTTCTCGTTGATGGGTGGCGTCGGCGGCGCGCTGGTGGCCATTGCCGACCGCACGTCACTGAACCTCTCGACGGCGCTCGGCACGAACTTCACGATCGCCGCCGTGCTCGCCTGCGTGGGCATGTACGCCAGCCGCGGGGTGCGCCGCAGCGGCTCGACGACCGCCGCCGCCCCGGCCGCCTCGGCCGCCTGACGTCCGCCTCACTCGGGTCGGTCGGCCACGATCTGTCCGCGGTCGAGCTCGACGGTGCGCGTCCGGCTGACGTTGCCGAGCAGCGCACGGTCGTGGCTGACGAGCAGGACCGTGCCGGCGAAGCTCCCGAGCGCCTGCTCGAGCTGTTCGATCGCGGGCATGTCGAGGTGGTTCGTCGGCTCGTCGAGCACCAGGCAGTTCGCGCCGGCACTGCCCGCACGACCGGCCATCAGCAGGGCGAGGACGAGCCGCGTGCGCTCGCCCGGTGACAGCGACTCGACCGCACGACCGACGTGGTTCGCGGCGATCCCGAACTTGGCGAGCAGGGTCCGCGCCTCGCTCACGGTCTGGCCGGTCGTGGCGAGGAACGCGTCGAGCACGGTCGCGGTCGGCGCGAGCTGGGCGCGAACCTGTTCCAGCCTGCCGACCACCACGCTCGGCCCGCGCCACTGCACGCCGGAGGTGAGCGGGACCTCGCCGAGCAGCGCGCCGAGCAGCGTGGTCTTTCCGCTGCCGTTCGCACCCGTGATCACGACCCGCTCGCCGAACCCGATCTGCAGATCGATCGGCCCGAGCCGGAACCCGCCACGGTCCACGACCGCCGCTTCGAGGCGGGCGACGACGTCGCCGCTGCGCTCGCCACTGGCGACGGAGAGGCGCAGCTTCCACGGTTCGCGCGGCTGCTCGACCACGTCGAGGCGCTCCAACGCACGGTCCGTGCGTGCCGCCTTGCCGGCGAGCTGCTCGGTCTGGTTGATCTTGAAGTTGCGGACGAACTTGTCGTTGTCGACCGGCTTCTTCTTCGCCCGCGACAGCCCCTGCGTCGCCCACTCCCGTTCACGCTGGGCACGCGACGCGAGTGACGAGCGCTTCTCGTCGTAGACCTCGTACGCCTCCTGCGCACGTGCGCGCGCGACGTCGCGCTCGTGGAGGTACGACTCCCAGCCACCGGCGAAGCGGGTCGCGGTGTGGCTGAACTCGTCGAGCTCGACGACGTCGGTGATCGTGCGCTCGAGGAAGGTCCGGTCGTGGCTGACCAGCACGAGACCGGCCTCGAGGCCGTTGACGAAACGTTCGAGCCGTGCCAGCCCGTCGAGATCGAGGTCGTTCGTCGGCTCGTCGAGCAGGAAGATGTCGAACCGGGCGAGCAACAGCGCAGCGAGCCCGACACGCGCCGCCTCACCGCCGGACAGGCTGTGCATCGGTTGATCGAGCAGCGACGCGCGCAGGCCGAGATCGGCCCAGACCACGCCCGTGCGGGCTTCGACATCCGCACCGCCGAGCGCCAGCCAGCGATCCAGCGCAACGGCGTAGCGATCGTCTGAGCCCTCGGCGCCGACGGCCAGCGCCTGGGTCGCCTCGTCGAGCTCGACCGACGCGGCGGTCACACCGGTGCGCCGGGCGAGGTGCTCGCTGACGAGCTCGGCGGTGCGCTCCGGCTCCTGGGGGAGGTAGCCGACGTTGGCGTCCCGCGGTTCGAGGCGCACGGTGCCGTCGTCGGGCCGGAGCTCGCCGGCGAGCACGCGCAGGAGCGTCGACTTGCCGACGCCGTTGGGGCCGACGAGCCCGATGCGATGCCCGTCGTCGATCGTCAGGTCGACCTGGTCGAGGATGTGACGGACGCCGAGCGACAGCGTGACGCCGCGGGCGTGGAGTGCAGCGGGCATGGACGAACCTCCGGATCGAACGAGCAGGATCGGGGCAACGTCAGCCGGCCATGACGACCAGTGTGCCTGCTCGTCGGGGTTCGTGTCGAGCGTGTTCTGCGTCGACTGCGAACGTCTCCCGGCCATCCGACCCTCGACGGGCTCACGATCGTCGATCGGTCGGTGATGATCTCGGGCCGGCTGGCCGCTTCGCCACGAACAACCGCAGCAACCGCAGCAACCGCAGCAACGTGGTGGATCGCCTCACTGGCGGCTTGCGGACATGATCCGGCCGAGCATCCCTCGGTGCGGTGATGACCAGTAGGCCACGACGAGCGTCGGTGAGCGTCGGTGAGCGTCGGTGAGCACGCGACCGACCGCACCGACCGCCCCGGCCCGACCGGCCCGCGCCGACGGCTCGAGCGTCAGGACGCCGTGGGGAGGTGTTGTGCGGTGGTGAGGACGGGGGCGAACAGGTCGCCGACGTCCTCGATGCGCTCGAGCACGGCATCGCCCGTGAAGCGCAGGTCCAGGTCGCCGGCAGCGCAGGCGGCGACCTCGTCCCACGTGACCGGGGTGGACACGGTCGGCTGCGACCTGGCCCGCATCGAGTAGACGCCGATCGTCGTCTTGTGCCGGGCGTTCTGGCTCCAGTCGACGAAGATCTTCCCGGGCCGCACGGCCTTGGCCATGATCGTCGTCACCCGGTCCCGGTGCTGGCCCTCGAGCACCTGCCCCACGGCGAGCGCGAAGTCGGCGGCGTGCTCGTGGGTGCACGGCGTGTTCAACGGCACGTACAGCTGCAGTCCCTTCGATCCGGACGTCTTCGGCCAACCGTCGAGCCCCGCCGCGGCAAGGATCTCGCGCACCCACAGCGCGACCTCGCTGCACTCCTTGATGGCCGTCTGCGGGCCGGGATCGAAGTCGAACACGAGGATCCGTGGCGAGTCGAGGTCGGCGGCGAGCGCCATCGGCACGTGCAGCTCGAGCGCCGCCATGTTCGCCGCCCAGACGAGATCGGCCGGCTCGTCGAACGCGCAGTAGCCGATCTCGCCCTCGCGGTCGCCGGGGCCGAGGAACGTACCCACCCACTCCGGGCGGTGCTTCGGGCAGCGCTTCTCGAAGAAGCCCTTGGTGTCGACGCCGTTCGGGAAGCGCTTGAGCGTGATGCACCGCCCGACGAGGTGCGGCAGCATCATCGGCGCGATCCCCGCGTAGTACCGGATCACCTCGCCCTTGGTGGTGCCGGTCTCCGGGTACAGCACCTTGTCCAGGTTGCTGAGCGAGATCTCGCGTTCGCCGACGCGGACCACCGCGCCCGCGCCTTTGGCAGCCATCGGCTACGCGCTCTTGCGCTGCTTCGCCGGAGCCGACTTCTCGGGAGCAGCCTTCGCCGCGGCGGCCGCCTTCGACGGCGACCGCTTCTTGGCGGCCGACACGACCTCGCCGCCCGCGGGGTGGCGGCTGCGCGCCTCCTTGGCGGCCTTCACGCTCGCCTCCAGCGCAGCCATCAGGTCGACGACCTTCGGCGCCTCGCGCTCCACCTCGGGGACTTCGAACTCCTCGCCGCCGGCCTTGCGCTCGATGAGGTCGAGCACCTGCACGCGGTACTCGTCGCGGTACTTCGACGGCTCGAACTCGGCCGCGAGCGACTGGACCAGTGCCTCGGCCATCTTGACCTCCTTGGCCGAGACGTCCACGTCGTCGAGCACGTCGAGCTCGTCGATGCCGTTGGCGTCGACCACCTCGTCGGCGAACGCCATCGTGCTCATCAGCAACCTGCCGTCCATCGCCCGCAGCGCGGCGACGTACTGCTTGTTGCGCATCACGAACCTGGCGATGGCGACCTTGCCGGCCTCCTCCATCGCCTTGGCGAGGAGCACGTACGGCTTCGGCGTGCGATCGGGAGCGACGATGTACGGCGTGTCGAAGTAGACCGGATCGATCTCGGAGAGGTCGACCAACTCCTCGAGGTCGATGCTCTTGGTCGCCGACGGCATGAACGGTTCGAGCTCGTCGGGGTCGACCACGACGTAGCGGCCCTTGGACACCTCGTAGCCCTTGACGATGTGCTCGTCGGGCACGTCCTCACCGGTCTCCGCCGAGACCTTCTTCAGCCGGATGCGGCTCATGGTGCGATCGTCGAGCTGGTTGAACGACACGCTCTTCTTGCTGACGGCGTGGAACAGCTTGACGGGGATGGCCACCAACCCGAAGCTGATCGTCCCGCTCCACACTGGCCTCGGCATGGAACACATTCTGCCCCAAACGAGGGTTCGACAAACAGCTCTGGCGGAACCGCCGGCGGGGAGGCCGCCGGCCGGAGCATCAGCGTGGGTTCAGTCGTTCGTCGCCGACGACATCCGCTGACCCCCGAGCACGCGCAGCAGGGCCAGCGCGGAAGCTTCCGGTGAGCCGGCCGGCGCCGAGTAGACGATCACCAGTTGGTCGTCGTCGGGCACGTGGAGCGTGTCGCAGTCGAGCGTGATCGCGCCGAGCTCGGGGTGCACGATCGTCTTGCGGTGGCTGCGCCACTGCCCCGATCGGCCCTCGCTCCACAGCTGTTCGAAGCGCGCGCTCGACTCGCGCAGCTCCGTGACGAGGCGGCGCAGACCGGGATCGTCGGGGTACCGCGCGGACGCGGCGCGCAGGCCGGCGACCGACTGGACCTCGGTCTCGGCGGTCTCCTCGGGCGAGGACGCCACCCGGCTGCCGCCACCGAGGAAGCGCTGCCAGGCGATGTTGCGCCGACCGACCGCCCACGCCGACATGTCCCCGAGCAGCGCCGTGGCCATCTCGTTCCACGCGAGCACGTCCGACTTCGCGTCGAGCAGCAACGCCGGCAGATCGGTGAGCCGGTCGAGCAGCCGGAGCACGCTCGGGCGAACGTGGTCGACGATCCGTCCGGGCAACGGCGGCTCGCCGCCGGCGAGACGGAACAGCTGATCGCGTTCGTCGCGGTCGAGCCGCAGCGCCCGCGCCAGTGCCGCCAGCACCGAGGTGGAGGGGTGCGGTCCCCGGCCCTGTTCGAGGCGGACCACGTAGTCGACGCTGACGCCCGCCAGCATCGCCACCTCCTCGCGCCGCAGCCCCGGCACCCGGCGATGGCGCCCCTCCGGCAACCCGACGTCGGCCGGCTCGATCCGGGCGCGCGCCCGGCGCAGGACGAGGGCGAGCTCGGCGCGATCCACCCCATCAGGATGCCGCATCCGGCGACGGCGTGGGGAGGACTGCGCGTCCCAGCCTCGCCACGCCCTGGTGGCCGCCCGCACCGCAGCGCACGATGACGGACATGACGAACGAACACGCGCACACGGCCAGCACGACCCCGATCACGGTCCTCATCACCGGCGGCACGCGAGGACTCGGCAAGGAGACGGCGCGCCGCCTCGCCGGCAACGGCTGGACCGTGGTCCTCGGCGCACGGGACCCGGCCGATGGCGAGCGAGTTGCCGCGGAGCTCGCCGGCGACGTGCGCGTCGTCGCGATCGACGTGACGAGCGACGCGTCCGTCGACGCCGCGGCGCGGTGGATCGACGAGCACGTCGGTCACCTCGACGTGCTGATCAACAACGCGGGGATCGCCGGCGGGCACCTCGCCGTCGAGGACACGGGCCCGGCCGACTTCCTGGCCTGCTTCGGCGTGAACGTGCTCGGCCCGGTGCGCACCACGCGGGCGTTCCTGCCGTTGCTGCGACGGAGCAGCGCGCCGCGCATCGTCAACGTCTCCAGCGGGCTCGGCTCGCATGCGGTCACCACCGATCCCGCCCGCCTCGAGTCGTCGATCCACTCGATCGTGTACCCCTCGTCCAAGGCGGCCTTGAACATGATCACGACGCAGTACGCGAAGGCCCTCCCCGACATCAAGGTCAACGTCGTCGACCCCGGCTACACGGCCACGGACCTGAACGGGCACACCGGTGTGCAGACCATCACCGAAGGAACGGACGCGATCGTGGCGATGGCGTCGATCGGGTCGGACGGTCCGACCGGCGGATTCTTCGACCGCCACGGCCGCGTGCCGTGGTGAGACGCTTGTTCGGCTCGGCTCGGCGGTCTGTCAGAAGACGATGGTGCCTGGGTCGAGGCCGAGCAGCACCCGCCCGGCGGCAGGGATCGCGGACGGAGCCACCATGACGTGCTGGGGCACGACACGGACGTCGCGGCTCAGCCGCTCCAGCGGTGACGACGGGAAGCTGGCGGTGATGCCGGCCTGCGCGTAGACCGTCTCGACCGCGTGCACCGCCTCGGCGCAGCAGTGCGACGAGGCCAGGCGCACCATCGCCCGCTCCTCGGGGGTGGCCGGCCGATCGGAGCGCGCCGCGTCCCACACCGCATCCACGGCCTCGAACACGAACGCTCTCGCCGAGCGCAGCCGCGCTTCGGCCTCCGCCATCGCCATCTGCGCCTGGGGACGTTCGCGCAGCAGCGCACTCGTCGTGAACGGGGTCTTCTCGGTCGCCAGCGCAGCGAACGCATCGATCGCGGCGCGGGCGATGCCGGTCGCCACGCCGACCTTGTTGAACGCCAGCCGGCTGTACGGCGGCATGCGGTACAGCGGTGAATCGACCCGCATCCCCGCCCCGTACAGATCCGTGACGCGTTCGGCGGGGACGAAGACGTTGCTGACCTCGACGTCGTGCGACCCCGATCCGCACAGCCCCGCCGCCTGCCACGTCTCGATCACGGTGTAGTGCGCCCGCGGAACGATCACCTGGACGCTGACGGGATGGCCCCGGCGGGTGCGCTCGATCTCACCGTCCGCACCGATGACCTGGCAGCCGCCCCAGAAGAAGTCGGCGCCGTCGCACCCGCTGGCGTACTGCCAGCGCCCGTCGACGACGTACCCGCCGTCGACCCGGCGAGCCCGGCCGAGCGCGTTGATCGAGCCGGAGAAGACGACGTCGGGGTGCTCGCCGAGGATCGCCGCGGCAGCCTCCGGTGCGAGCGCCGCGAACGCGATGCCGACCGTCTCGACGCCGATCATCAAGGTCCAGCCGGTCGCCCCGTCCGCCTCCGAGATCGCCTCGATCGCACGGATCATGGAGCGCGGGTCGACCTCTTCGCCGCCGTAGACCTTGGGCGCGCCCATCCGGAACAGCCCGGCGGTCGCCATCGCCTTGCGCACCGGGTCGCTCAGCCGGCGGTTGCGCTCGCCGTCGTCCGCGTGCGCCCGCACCAACGGCTGCAGCGAACGGGCAACCGCGACGACGTCCATCGCCTCAACGTAGTGATGCGCTCCCACCCACCCGCTGCCGGACGCCCGCGCCCCGCCCCGACGGTCGCGGCGTCAGCCGGCGAGGACGGCGCGGGCGACGAGGTCGGTGCCGAACGCGGTGAGGATGGCCAGGTAGAGCAAGCCGGTGGCGGCCATCACGGCCGAGTAGTAGCGCTCGCGCAGCGCGGCGCGGGTGACGAAGACGAGCACGATCGTGGTGATCGCGCAGCCGGCCCACATCCAGGCGAGGATGCCGTTCCATCCGTCGTCGACCGTGCCGGCCCACACCGACGCCATCCCGGTCGGCAGCAGCATCGCGATCACCTCGAACGGCCACGTGTACGCCAGCGCACGCACGAGATCGTTGAGATGGCGTCGCGGCAGACCCGGCTGCACGAGGTACCAGTGGCCGAGGAGCATCGCATCCGTGACGGCACCGAGGAAGGCGGCGCCGACGAGCGTGCGGATGATCGCGACGGCGGGGTGCCCGCCCGCGTCCACGGCCGCAGCGATCAGACCCGGCACTGCGACGAGCGGTGCGACGAGATCGAGCACGGGCGGGAACTCGGCACCGGTGCGCTCACGTTCGAGCGTGACCACACGGTCGATGCCGGTCATCTCCGCCACCCGCTCGCTGCGGCGGTCGTGCTCGGCGTCGGCGCCGGACACGCCCGCCTTGCGGCGCACGACCGAGACCACGAACGCGACGATCGCCGCCGCAGCAACTGCGATCGAGCTCGCCTCGCGAACGGGAACGGTGCCGAACCGGAAGCCGCACCACGCTGCCGCGATGGCCATCGCGCCGTAGATGCCGCGCATCAGCCAGCCGTAGCCGACGCCGACTTCGCGCTGGCGGGTGGTGAACCAGAGGAACGCCAGGCCGCCCGCCGACCACTGGAGCAGCACCGTGGCGGCGTCGAGGCGGATCACGTGGTCAGAGCGTAACGACCCCCGTACGCTGCCGGGCGATGCCAACCCGACGGGTCCTGCTGCTCCCACTCGCTGCACTGCTGCTCGCCGGATGCTTCACCGGGCAGCGCCCCTCGTTCCAGGACGAGAAGTTCGGGCCGGGCACGACCACGGGTGATGCGGCGATCGACACCGTCCTCGCCACGTTCGACCAGGCAGCCGATGTGCCGCCCACGTTCACCGCCACGTACGACATCGTCGTGCGCTTCCAGAACCTGCACAAGAAGGCGACCGTGGTGATCGACGGCAACCAGCGCTCGCTGACGATGGAGAGCATCCCGTCGACGGACGCGGCGACGACGATTGGCACGGGCACCAGCACGGATGCGCCGACGGATGCGGCGCCGACGACCGCGGCCGCACCGCCAGCCGACGCGCCTGCGTCGATCGTGCGCTTCCTGCAGACGCCATCGATCACGGAGACGTGCAAGGCCACGACCTGCACCCCCGGCATCGACGCCACCGCGATCAGCGACACCCAGCTGACGGTGGAGTTCTGGGCGAGCGACATGGCCAAGCGGCTGCGCTCGGACGCGACATCCAAGATCGGGCCGACGGCGCAGAGCACGCAGACGCTGGCCGGACAGGACGCATCCTGCGTCGGCGTGGTGCAGAGCAACAACACCGCGACGTACTGCGTGTTGAGCGACGGCGTGCTCGCCCGACTGATCGATGCCGACCTCTACATCACGCTGAGCAGCTTCGAGCCCACGGCCGACCCCGCGGCGTTCGTCGCGCCCGACTGAGGCGTCAGCACTCGACGACGACGAGCGAGTGGTCGGCGTCGTTCAGGGCGAGTGGTCCGTCTGCTGTCGCGACCACGCAGTCCTCGAGGCGCATCCCCCATCGGCCGCTCAGGTAGATGCCCGGCTCGACGCTGAACGCATGCCCGGGTGCGATCGGCAGGGTGTTGCCCTCGACCATGTACGGGTCCTCGTGCGCCTCCATGCCGATGCCGTGACCGGTGCGGTGGATGAAGTGCTCGCCGTACCCCGCGTCGTCGATGATCCGACGCGCCGCGCGATCGACGTCCTCGCAGGCGGCACCGACCACACCGGCGGACATGCCGGCGGCCTGCGCATCGAACAGCACGGCGTACGCATCGGCCACCTCGGCGGGGGGCTCGCCGATCGACACGCAACGGGTGATGTCGCTGCAGTAGCCGTTCATCGTGCCGCCGAAGTCGCACAGCACGAGCTCGCCGTGGCGGATCACCCGCTCGGACGCGTGGTGGTGCGGTGATGCCGCGTTCTCACCGGCGGCCACGATGGCGAAGTTGACGACGTCGTGACCCTCGGCGAGGAGGCGCGCGGAGATGTCCGCGCTGACCGCCGCCTCGGTGCGCCCGACGAGCGGGATCTCGCCTGCGTGGAGCTGCCCGGCGACGCGGTCCGCCGCCGCGCCGGCCGCCTGCAGGGCCGCGATCTCGGCCGCGTCCTTGCACATCCGCAGGGCGCTCATCACCGTCGCCGAACGCAGGTACTGGGTGGTGTTCGACGGCCAGTGCTCCAACAGGCCGACGACGAAGCGCGCCCACATCGTGTCCCCGACGGCGACCGTGGCCGGCGGGCCGGCGAGGCGGGCGACGATCGCCACCGGGTCCTCGGTCTCGTCCCAGAGCTGGAGCTCGAAGACGCCTGGTTGCTCGACGACCCGCGGCGCCTCCAAGCGCGGGATCACCAGCGTCGCCTCGCCGTCGCGCGGCACGACGAGCATCGTCAGCCGCTCGAGCGGCATCGCCTCGTAACCGGTGAGGTAGGGCAGATCGCTGCCGACCGACACGAGCAGCACGTCCACGCCCGTCGCAGCCATCGAGGCGCGGGCCCTGGCGATCCGGTCGAGGTACGTCGTCGTCGAGATCGGCTCGTTCATGTCGACCATTCTGGCCGCGGGGCGCGACCGCCGCGAGCCCGACCCGCGGCTGCCGGCTGCCCTGACGGCTCGGGGCCGGCGCGCGAAGCTGCCGAGGTGAGCCGCCCCGACGACGCCGACGTCAACGACGATGATGTCAACGTCAACGACGACAACGTCAACGACGACGACGATGACGTCAACGACGACGACGAGGTCGTCGTGCTCCCGTGGTGGTACAACCCGATCAACCTGATCGCGATCGCCGTCGGACTGATCCTCGTGATCGGTTCGCTGGGTTGGGTCATCGGCGAGAACCATGCCCTGCCCGACCCGAACCGGGTCGACGTCGGGTTCCTGCAGGACATGCGCTGGCACCACGAGCAAGCCGTCGAGATGAGCTTCGCCTACCTGGCCGACGCGGGCACCGACCCGGCGCTGTACCTGGAGGCGCAGGAGATCATCGTCGGCCAGAACCTGGAGATCGGCCTGATGGTCCAGCTGCTGCGCGACTTCGGCAAGCCGGAGACGAACGAGACCGACACCGCGATGGCCTGGATGGGCGAACCGACACCGCTGGACCGGATGCCCGGGATGGCGACGCCGGCCGACATCGACAAGCTGGCCACGCTGAGCGGCGCAGCGGCCGATCAGCTGTTCGTGCAGCTGATGATCGCCCACCACCAGGGCGGGATCCACATGGCCGACTACGCCGCGACCAACGCCAACGAGAAGGCCGTGCGTCAGCTCGCGGCCCAGATCTCCAGCAGCCAGCGCGACGAGATCAGCGAGATGCAGCAGCTGATCGCATCCACCTCGACGACCTGACCGAGAACCGGGACCGGATCGACGTCGTACCAGGGTCATGACCCCTTCGACCAGCCGACCGCGCCCTCGGCAGCCGCGTATGCTCGCCACCGTGCGTACGCGTGCGGTGATCCCTGTCCTCATCATCGGGCTGCTCCTCGCCGCCTGCGGCGGCTCCAACCACGGCGTCTCCGCGACGCGGTCGCGCCAGAACGACACGACGAACACGGGCACCGATGCCAGCAGCCCCGACACGACGGGCCGGGGCGGCACCACGCCCGACACCGGCACCACGCCCGACACCGGCACGAAGCCGAGCGCCACGACATCGCCGACTGCGGGCGGCACCTCGCCCGAGGACACCACGTTCGACAGCAAGCCCGCGGACACCACGATCACGGTGCCGGCCGGTCAGACGATCATCGACTTCGGCAGCACGAAGCCGCCGCAGCCCTACGACGGGTTCCTCGTCGCCGCGTTCCAGGACATCGAGGCGTTCTGGGCCGCGCAGATGCCGGCCACGTTCGGCAAGCCGTTCGTGCCGCTGAAGGGCGGGATCTTCGCCGCCTACCCGTCGCGCCAGGAGCCGATCCCCGGCTGCGGAACGGCGCAGACGACGTACAAGGACGTCGAGGGCAACGCGTTCTACTGCAGCCTCGGCGACTTCGTGGTCTACGACGACGCGGAGCTGTTGCCGACCCTCGTCGATCAGCTCGGCCAGTCCGCGGTCGGCGTCGTGCTCGCCCACGAGTTCGGTCACGGCATCCAACAGCGCAACGGTGACTTCAACCAGCCGACGATCCTCAAGGAGCAGCAGGCGGACTGCTTCGCCGGTGCATGGTCGGCCCACGTCGCCCGCGGTGAGGCTGCGGGCCTCACGTTCGGCGACAAGGAGATCAAGTCGGGCCTGATCGCGATGATCCAGGTCCGTGATCCGGTCGACGGCGACGTCACCAACGCCGATGCGCACGGCACCGGGTTCGACCGGGTCGGCGCGTTCCAGGACGGCTTCATCGGTGGCACCGAACGTTGCAAGACGTTCTTCACCGAGGGTCGTGAGAAGAACCTGATCGACATCCCGTTCAACCAGTTCGATCAGAACGGCGGCAACCTGCCGTTCAACGATCCGTCGGCGAGCACCGACATCGTGCGCGCGATCCCCGCCGATCTCACCCGGTTCTGGGAGCCGAAGGTCAATGGCGTGGAGGGCGTGTCGTTCACTCCCCCGACGCTGCAGCTCTACCCGGGGGCCGGCCCGTACCCCGCGTGCGACGGCTTCTCGGACAACGACTTCAAGAAGAACATCTTCTACTGCCCCTCCACGAACCAGATCTTGGTCGACCAGGACCTCGCCCAGCAGCTCGACGCCGACCCGATCTTCGGTGATCTCTCCGTCGGCTACCTGATCGGCGAGTCGTACAGCGAGGCGGTGCAGCGGGCGCTCGGCAGCACGTTGACCGCCAAGAAGCGCGTGCTCCTGAACGACTGCTTCACCGGAGCCTGGGTGGCCGACGACATCCCGTCGGGGCCGAACCCCAACGATCCCCCGCGAGGTGGCGGCGACCTGACGTTGTCGGCGGGCGATCTCGACGAGGCGATCATCACCGCCCTGTTCCGCAGCGACGACACGTCGGACCAGAACCAGCGCGGCACGGCGTTCGAGAAGATCGACAGCTTCCGCGCCGGCGTGCTCGGCGGGATCGACGCCTGCAAGCAGCGTCTCGGCTGAACCGTTGGCAGACGCCTCGTTGACTCCTCCGGCGGACCAGCTGCTCGCCGCGCTCGACATCGGCACGAACAGCTTCCACCTCGTGATCGCCCGAGTCCGAGGTGAGCACTTCGAGGTGGTCACGCGGGAGAAGGAGACGGTGCGCCTCGGGCACGGCGGCGGCGACATGAAGGCGCTGTCGCCCGAGGCGATGGATCGCGGCGTGCTCGCCCTGCAACGGATGCAGCGCATCGCCGTCGGCAACAGCGCGCTGATCAGGGCGGTCGCCACGAGCGCGGTGCGCGAGGCACAGAACGCCGCCGAGTTCCTGGAGCGCGCCGCGAACGAGGCCGGCATCGACATCGAGGTGATCTCGGGGCTGGAGGAGGCCCGCCTGATCCACCTCGGCGTGCTGCAGTCCGTGCCGGTGTTCGAACGCCGGCTGCTGCTCGTCGACATCGGGGGCGGCTCGACCGAGGTCCTCGTCGGAGAACGCGGTGAGACGATCGCGGCACGCAGCTTCAAGCTCGGCGCGGTGCGCCTCACCGACCGCTTCTTCCCCGGCGGCGACCTGACCCCGCAGGCGGTTGGCGCATGCCACGACTACGTTCGCTCGACGCTGGCCACGTTCGAGCGCGAGGTCAACGAGGCCGGCTTCGACGTCGCGATCGCCTCGTCCGGCACCGGGGAGACGCTGGCCCGGATGATCAACGCGGCGCGCGGTGAGCCCGAGGCGCGGACCTACAACTGCTTCGAGTTCACCACCGCCGAGGTCGACTCGGTCGTGCGCCTGCTCACCAGCCACCGCACAGCCGCC
>JAODBQ010000360.1 GCA_025464045.1 Ilumatobacteraceae bacterium | reverse complement strand
AGGCGCGCTCGCGCCTCGTCGTCGGCGAGTGCGGTCGCCAGGTTCGCGGCGAGCCGTTCGACGTCGCCGGGCGCCGACAGCAGCGCGGCATCGCCGGCGACCTCCGGGATCGAACCTGCGTTGCTGGCCACCACGGGCACGCGCAGCTGCATCGCGTCGAGCAGCGGGAAGCCGAACCCCTCGTCCAGCGACGGGTAGGCCAGCACGGCCGCGTGGTGCAGCAGCCACGCCCGGCTCGGTGCGTCGACCCGGCCGGTGAGGAGCACGCGCGCTGCCGCGGCGGTGCCGATGTCGTCGACCGCCCCATCGATGGCCGGGCGGTCGTCGCCGTCGGCCCCGGCGAGGACGAGGTGGACCTCGGTGTGCTCGGCGGCGATCAGGCCGAACGCGCGCACGAGTGCCGGCAGGTTCTTGCGTCGCTCCAGCGTGCCGATGGCGACGATGAACGGCCGATCGGCGAGCTCCGCGATCGGCGCGATGGTCGGTGCCGTGAGGATCGGCAGCGCGCCGAGCGGGATGACGGTGACGTCGGCGCCCGGCAGCAGTTCGCGTGCGGCGTCGGCCGTGGCGTGGGAGCTCGCGTGCACCGCCGCGCCGGCGGCGACGGCGCGGCGCAGGACCTCGCCGGCGCGGCGCGCATCGGCGCTGACCTCGCTCGGGTGGCGCAGGAACCAGCAGTCGTAGACCGACACCAGCCGGCGAGCCCGCGACGGCGGGACGACGTAGTTGGTGCCGTGGATCACATCGACGTCCGGGATCCAGCGATCCGCCAGCGGGTGATCCATCCGCGCCCACAGGCGCAGCGCGACCATCGCCGGCAGCGGGAGGCGCCGCTCGCCCGCCATCGGCTCGGCGCGGAACGAGACGAGGTACTCCTCGATGTGGACGTCGTCGCGTCGGCGCAGTGCGTCGCGCATCGCCGCGACCGCGTGACCGATGCCGGTGCGGGCTCCGGCGAGCGGGCCGACATCGAACCCGACGCGCACGCTGTCCACCGGGCGAGTGTACGAGTTCCGGCGCAGGCAGGACCCCCCGTCGCGCCAGCTCACCGGTCGAAGCCGCCCGAACTCCCTACACTCTCGCCCCATGCCCAGAGCCTTCATCACCGGGATCACCGGACAAGACGGACAACACCTCGCCGAGTTCCTGCACGGCAAGGGGTACGACGTCTTCGGGATGGTCAAGGGGCAGAACAACCCGCGGATGACGATGATGCGCGACGAGTTCCCCTTCGTGGAGCCGGTCCCGGGCGATCTCGCCGATCTGCCGTCGCTCGTCAAGGCGCTCGAGTACGTGCAGCCCGACGAGGTCTACAACCTCGGCGCGATCTCCTTCGTCGCGCTCAGCTTCAACCAGGCCGAGCTGACCGCCAACATCACCGGCTTGGGGGTGCTGCGGATGCTCGAGGCGGTGCGCATGGTCGGCGGCAACACCGACAACGGCATCCGTTTCTACCAGGCCAGCAGCAGTGAGATGTTCGGCAAGGTGCGCGAGACCCCGCAGACCGAGCTGACCCCGTTCCATCCCCGTTCGCCGTACGGGTGCGCGAAGGTCTTCGGGCACGACATCGTCGTCAACTATCGCGAGAGCTACGACATGTACGCCTGCAGCGGCATCCTGTTCAACCACGAAGGGCCGCGCCGCGGCTACGAGTTCGTCACCCGCAAGGTCACCAACGCCGCGGCGCGGATCAAGCTCGGACTGCAGCACGAGCTGGTGATGGGCCCGCTCGACACCAAGCGCGACTGGGGCTACGCCGGGGACTACGTCAAGGCGATGTGGCTGATGCTCCAACAGGACCAGCCGGACGACTACGTCGTCTCGACGGGGGAGACGCACACGGTCGAGGAGCTCGTCGAGCTGGCCTTCAGCACCGTCGGCATCGAGGACTGGCGCAGCGTGGTCCGTCAGGACCCGAAGTTCTTCCGTCCGTCCGAGGTCGATCTGCTGATCGGCGATGCGACGAAGGCCCGCACCAAGCTCGGTTGGGAGCCGGAGGTCGACTTCCCGACGCTCGTCCAGATGATGGTCGAGAACGACATGAAGATCGAGAGCGACAAGTTGCGCAGGGGGTGAACCCCTGCCGTCCGGTCCCTCAGGACTCGAGCGGCATGTCCGTGAAGGCTTCGAGGAGCGATTCGGGCGTCGGGGAGACACCGGCACGGAGCCTGGAGCGCAACGCCACGGCGAAGCTGATCAGTGCCGTCAACGACGACAGGACGAGGCCCATCTCGACCCGCTTGAACAGGTCGCTGCTGGTGAGCCAGGTGGCGACGATGAACGTCGCCATCCCGATGGTCCAGCCGAGCGCGACGAGCGCGTGGCCCTCGAGCGCGATCACCGCTTGGGCGAGTGCCAACGCCACCATGTACAGCGCGCTGCCGAGCGCGAGCATCGCCATCGTCCGCCGGCTGAGCTGCACCGCGTACATCTTCTCGACGATCCACGGGCCGAGCACGTAGGCGCCAGCCGTGCCGAGGACGCCGACCGCAGCGACGATCTGCATCAGCTTCCTGAAGCCGGTGCGGAACTCCTCCAGCTCGTTGCGCGCCGCCAACCGGGCGAGCCGGGGCAGCAGCGCGGCCTGGACCGCCTGGAACAAGAACAGCGGGATGCGCGCGAGCAGCACGCCCTTGCCGAACTGGGTGACCTTCTCGTCCTGGCCCTTGTCCGAGAGCAGGTTCGCCGCGACCGGGCCGGCGTTCACCAGACCCGCGGCGAACACCGAACCGAGCAGCAGCCAGCCCAGGTTCGGGGTGACCTCCTGCCACGAGGCCTCCGGACCGGGATCGGTGCGCAGCTCCTTGCGGTAGAGGACGTACGCGACACCGAACAACGGCGACACGGCGACGGCGAAGCCGAACGGCCCGGCGGTCTTCACGCCGACGAGCGCGAGCAGCACGCACAGGATGATCCTGATGACGCCGTCGGCGCCGAGCACGATCGCATAGGCCCGGAAGCGTCCGCTGCCGCTCGTGATGCCGCGGGAGATGTGCGCGGGTGCGTAGGCGATGAACGCCACCATCAGCGCCCCGAGCATCACCCAGTCGTGGTCGAAGTAGCTGCTGGTGATCACTGGGCTGGCCAGCAGGATCGCGACGACCACGAGCGCGGCGAGGATCGCCCCGAGGCGCATCACCTTGCGCGCGACCGGGCGACCGCCCTGACCCGAGGCGCGTCGATGGGAGAGCGCCCGCCCGAGCTCCTGCTCCAAGGGCAGGAAGAACCCGGGCGCGAGGGCGAACGTGGCGAACCACAGGTTCTGCAGGGGCTTGAACTGCCGTTCGCCGCCCAGGGCGGTCGTGCCGACCTTGAAGAACGCGAAGCTCGCGACGCCGGCGACGAGCAGTCCGACGCCGACCGGGATCGTCCCCTCGGGCAAGGGCACGCGCGACCTGCCCGGTTCGTCGGAGGTTTCCACCAAGCCAGCGAGGCTAGCGGGCGGTCTCGGCCAACTCCCTGCAAGCCCCCGCGGCTGGTGACCACCGGAGGTGGCGTCCGGGCGTCGATACTGGTGCGGATGCGACGATCGACACGGGCGGTGCTGGCAGTGCTGGCGGTGCTGGGGGTCGCGGCGACCGGCCAG
>JAODBQ010000345.1 GCA_025464045.1 Ilumatobacteraceae bacterium | reverse complement strand
GCGGCAGGTGAGGATCGTCCCACCGACCAGCGAGTTGCGCTGCGCACCGCTCGTGATCTCCCACCAGCTCTCGACGCCGTCCGGCCGGATCGCACGGACGCGAGTGGAGATGGTCGGCTTGCCGGCGAGCAGCTCGACCAGCCGTTCCTCGGCGAGCCACCGGTCCTCGGGGTGCACGAGGTGGACGGCCGGCCTGCCGATGAGCTCCTCGTTGCTCGCCTCCAGCAGCTTGCGCACCGTCAGGTTGGCGAAGCGGGTGATGCCGAAGTCGTCGACGACGAGGATCAGATCGGGCGAGCCGTCGAGCATCGCTTGCAGCCGGCTCTCGCCGGCGCGCAGCGACGCCTCGACGCGCCGGCGGGCGACGACCGAGGCGATCATGCCGGTGATGCCGCGGACGAGCGCGACCTCGGCGTCGTCCCACACGCGGGTGGTCTGCTCCATGGCGACCGCGATCACGCCGTACCAGCGGCCGGCGGTGCCCATCGGCACGATCATGGCGCTGCGCGGCGCGTCCGGATCGTCGTGCCACTCCTCGGCCCACGGCTCGGCGCACGCCTCGATGTCGTTGACGATCAACGGCTCGAGGTCCGGCAACTTGGCCATCAGCTTCGGATGGGTCAGTCGCGGCGCGCTGCCGAGCGGCGACGTCTCCGGTGCCGGCCAGCGGGCGGTGCGGCGCAGCTCGCCGTGCTCGAGCGTGGACAGCGAGACGGCGTCGGCTTCGAGCACCTTGCCGAGGTGCTCGAGATGCGTCTCGACGCCGCCGAGGAACTGGACGGCGTCGAGGGCCAACGCCCACTCGGCGACGCCGATCTGCACCCGCTCGAACGCCTCGCGTCGCGATGCGGCTGACATGTCGTCCTGGAGGGCGAGGACCGATCGTTGACGATGCAACAGGTTGGCGAGCACGCGCGCGAACTGGTCCACTGCGTCGATCTCGTCGGCCGTCCACACCCGGTCGGGAGTGCGCGAGGCGACGCCGAACACGCCCAGGAGCTCGCCGCCGACCTTGAGGCGGGCGAACAGGTAGGCGTCTCGCGGGTGCGTGGGGAACAGCGCGGCGAGCTCGGCACCCCACCGGTCGTCACCCACGCCGGGCGTGGAGTTGACGACGAGCCGCTCGGTGTCGACGAGGTCCAGCCACTGGCGCAGCTGCCCGGCCGACGCCGTGGTGCGCACGTCCACCGAACCGTCGATCGTGCCGCCACCGACGTTGACCCCGACGTTGACCCCGACGTCGACATCCTCGACGCCGTGGCGCCACAGGTTGGTCGTCCGCACGACATCGGCCGCCTCGTCGATGACGTCGACGGAGACGACGTCCACGCAGAGCCGCTCGCCGAACGTGGCGATGACGGCGTCGAGGTCGGCGAGGATCTCGTCGACCCTGCCCTCCACGCCGCGATGGGCGAGCTGGGTGACGACCGCGGCGAGCTCTCGGCGCCGGTGCTCGGCGCGCTCGAGCGCGTTGACCTCGGTGACGTCCCGGCTGACGACGACGTACAGCGACTCGTCCGGCCGCAGCGGTTCGCTGAGGCGCTGGATGTCGCAGAGCACCTCGGTGACTGCGCCGGTGACCTGGTTGCGCATGTTGCACGGCCCCGACCAGGTGCCCGTCGCCCGCAGCTGTTGCACGTCCGGGTGGATGGACCAGTCCGCCTCGGCGCCGACGAGTCCGACCGACTCGTTGGTGACCGCGTCGAGGGGGGCATCCAGCGCGAGGCCGATCGCGTTGCGCACGGCCGCGTTCGCGTAGACCCAGTGACCGCCCGGCTCGAACAGGAAGACGAGCGAATCCGATTGCTCGATCATCCATTCGAACCGTGCTCGTTCGGACTGCAGGACGTGGCGCTGGGTGATGTCGCGTCCGGTGTGCAGCCAGTGCGTGAGCACGCCGCGCTCGTCGAAGATCGGGCTGACCGTCATCTCGCACACGTAGCTGGAGCCGTCGGCACGCCGCCACACGACCTCCCGGCTCGCCCCGCGAGCGGCCGCGTAGATGTGCTCGTACCACGCCGCGAGCTCCTGGTCGCCCGGTTGCGAGAAGAGCTCGTCCATCGGCTGACCGACGAGCGTGCGCGCCGCGAAGCCGGTGTCCGACTCGAACGCGGCGTTGGCGTAGATGATCTCGCGGGTGCCGATCCCGTCGCCCGCACCCGCGGTCACGACGATCGCGTCATGGGCGTTGTCGAGCGCGGCCAGGAGCAAACGGGCCCGTGGCGAACCGAACCCGGGCAGCGCGTCGGCGCGCCGGTCGATCGAGCGTTGACCGGCGGCCTCGGGGGGCGGTGCCCCGCCCCACAGCCGGTCGATCACGTCACCGAGCTGGTCGATGGGCGCTGGCGTGCCGAACAGGAAGCCCTGCGCTTCGTCGGCACCGAGGGCGATCAGCGCGTCGGCCTGCACGGCGTCCTCGACGCCCTCCGCGATGACCCGGAGGCCGAGCGCGTGCGCGAGATCGATGACCGCCTCGACGATCGCTTCGTCGGCGAGCGAGCGGCCGAGCCCGGCGACGAAGCTGCGGTCGATCTTGACCGCCGTCACCGGCAGCCGGCGCAGGTAGGAGAGCGACGAGTACCCCGTGCCGAAGTCGTCGAGCGCGATCTCCACCCCGAGTCGGCGCAGCGAGCTGAGGCTGTCCACGGCGCTGTCGAGATCGGAGAGCAACGTCGATTCGGTGACCTCGAAGCCGATCTCGCGCGGGCTGATCGTGCCCTCGTCGATCGCCACCGTGATCCGCCGGAGGACGTCGTCCGCCCCGGAGAGCTCGTTCGCGCTGAGGTTGATCCACACCCGCAACGGTTCGGTGCGCGTGCCGTGGCGCAGCTGGGCCAGGATCTCGAGCACCCGGTCGAGCATCCATTGGCCGACGTCGGGCATCAGCCCGGCGTGCTCGGCGACGCCGAGGAAGTCGTCCGGCAGCAGCAGCCCGTCGTGCGCGTGCGGCCAGCGGACCAGTGCTTCGAGCCCGACGACCGAGCCGTCGCGCAGATCGACGACCGGCTGGAAGTAGGCGCGCAGGTCGCCACCGGTGATCGCGGCGTGGAGCTCGGCCTCCATCCGTTGCTCGCGGGTGGCGTCGCGCCCGAGCGAGTCGACGTACTCCGCCGGCTCGTCGGTACCGAGGTCCTTGGCGGTGCGGAACGCGAGCATCGCGTGTTCGAGCAGGTTGACGTCTGCGCTGCCGGAGCCGGCGCAGGCGAAGCCGGTGTTCACCCCGAGCACCACCTGCACCGCGCCGATCTTGATCGGGGTGCGGATGGTGGCGGCGAGCTGCTCGGCCGTGGCGCGTGTGCCGGCCGTGTCCGTGTCGGGCAGCACCAGCGTGAAGGTCGGGCCGGCATCGGAGATCAGCGCCCGGGTCGGCGCGGCCTGCAGCAGGCGGCGCTGGGTGATCGCGAGGACGTTGTCGCCGAGGCCGCGACCCCAACGCTCGTTGACCTCGCGGAAGCGGCGGAGGTCGAAGTGGATGACGCCGGCCTGCGTCCCCGGGCCGAGCTGCTCGAGCCGGCGCCGGAGCGCGGCTCGTGGAACCAGTGTCGCCGAGCGTGGCTCGGATCGTCGATCGGACATGGGGGAGGCTGTCATCAGGAGACCGCGCCGCGACGCCGCCGTGGTGAGAACGAGCGACGGGCTGGCGCGGTGCCGACAGCGTACGCCGTCGTGCGTGCCCGCTGGGTGCCCTGACGTGCAGCGCGGCCGCTGCGCACCGCGAGAGCCGCGGATGTCGACGGCCTGCGCAGCCCTCGTCAATCCCACGGCAGGAGGAGGCACCAGCCCGTAGCCTTGAAGGCCGTGCCGGAGTTCCAGACCAGTCCGGGGATGCGCGACATCCTCCCGCCAGAATCGGCGCGTTGGCGTCGGTTCGTCGGCGAGTTCGCGGCAGTCGTCGGCGCGGCCGGCTACGGCCAGGTGATCCCGCCGTTGCTCGAGGACCTCGGTGTGTTCACGCGCGTCGGCGAGGCCACCGACATCGTCACGAAGGAGATGTACGACTTCGTCGACAAGGGCGAGCGCCACGTCGCGCTGCGCCCCGAGCAGACGGCCAGCGTGTGTCGCGCGTTCGTGCAGCACCGGCCGACCACGCCGTGGAAGGTCTGGTACTCGGGGCCCAACTTCCGGTACGAGAAGCCCCAGCGCGGCCGTTACCGCCAGTTCGACCAGGTCGGCATCGAGGTGCTCGGTGCCGACGATCCGTACCTCGATGTCGAGGTGATCGCACTCGGGTGGGAGTTCTATGCCCGTCTCGGGTTGCGACGCGTGCGACTCGTCCTCAACTCGCTGGGTGAGCCGGCGGACCGCGCTGGCTACGTCGAGGCGCTGCGTGCGCACTTCGAGGCGAACCTCCACCTCTTGTCGAGCGAGAGTGTTGTCACGCTCGCCAAGAACCCGTTGCGCGTCCTCGACTCCAAGCGCGAGCAGGATGCACCGCTGATCGCCAGCGCCCCGGTGATCGCCGACCACTACAGCCCCGAGGCCGCCGCGCACTTCACCGCCGTCCAGACCGGGCTCGGCGCGCTCGGGATCCCGTTCGACATCGACGGCACGCTCGTGCGCGGCCTCGACTACTACCGCCGCACGACGTTCGAGTTCCAGGGGCTGACGCTCGACTCCGCGCAGAACGCGCTCGGTGGCGGCGGTCGGTACGACGGGTTGGTGGAGTCGCTGGGTGGTCCGCCGACGCACGGCGTCGGGTTCGCCCTCGGACTCGACCGGACGTTGCTGGCGTGCGACGACGAAGGCGTGTTCGGCGCGCCCAGCGTCGCCGTCGATGCGTTCGTGGTCGACACCACCGGAGGGCTCGAAGCCCTGCGCATCACCGCCGAGCTGCGCGCCGCCGGGTTCCGCGCCGACCGTGCCTACGAGGGACGGTCGATGAAGAGCCAGATGAAGCTCGCCGACCGCAGCGGCGCGCCGATCGCCCTCATCATCGGCAGCAACGAGCTCGATGCCGGCACCGTCGTGCTCCGTCCGCTGCGCGACGGCCGCGACCAGTACGCGGTGCCCCGCACCGAGCTCCTCGATCACCTCACGAAGGCCATCACATGACCACCGTCCCCACTCGATCCACGTCCAGCCGGACCACCCGGATGCGCACCCACCAGTGCGGCGAGCTGCGCCGCGAGCACGTGGGCAGCGTCGTCAGCCTCTGCGGGTGGGTCGCCACGCGGCGCGAGCACGGCGACAAGCTCGCGTTCCTCGACATCCGTGACCACACCGGCCTGACCCAGGCCGTCGTCGACAACTCCGTCGACGTGCGCGCCGAGTACGTCGTGCGCGTCACCGGCACCGTCGCGCTGCGCCCGGCCGACAACGTCAACGACAAGCTGCCGACCGGCGCGATCGAGCTGCAGGGCTGCACCGTCGAGGTGCTCAACGTCGCCGAACCGCCCCCGTTCCCGATCAACGAGCGCGCCGACCAGGTGTCGGAGAACACCCGCCTGCAGTACCGCTACCTCGACATCCGTCGCGAGCGGATGCAGCGCAACCTGCGCATCCGCGCCGCCGTCAACTCGGCGATCCGCGGCGCGATGGAGGCACAGGGCTTCGCCGAGGTCGAGACGCCGATGCTCGTGCCGAGCACGCCAGAGGGCGCGCGCGAGTTCATCGTGCCGAGCCGGCAGCAGCCGGGCTCGTTCTACGCGCTGCCGCAGAGCCCGCAGCTGTTCAAGCAGCTGCTGATGGTGGCCGGCATCGACCGCTACTACCAGATCGCCCGCTGCCTGCGCGACGAGGACCTGCGCGCCGACCGGCAGTACGAGTTCATGCAGCTCGACGCGGAGATGAGCTTCGTCGACCAGGACGACGTGTTCGCGGCCATCGGTGAAGCGGTGGTCGCCGCGGCGCGCGCCGTCGGGCAGGACCCGGGCGAGCACGGCACGCTCACCGGGCCCGAGGCGATGGACCGGTACGGCGAGGACACGCCCGATCTGCGCGGCGGGATGGAGCTGACGGAGCTCACCGACGTGTTCGCCTCCACCG
>JAODBQ010000341.1 GCA_025464045.1 Ilumatobacteraceae bacterium | reverse complement strand
GCCGACAACGTCGACAAGGGAACGCTCAGGTTGGAATGAGCCGAGCGGGCGTGGAAAGCGCCGCCCACGCGCCCGATCGGTGTGCGCGGGCGGACAGCGCAACGGCCCATCTCGGTAGCGGAAGGTTCGGCGGCCCGTTCAGACGTCGTCGGAATATGGGATGGGATGATCGCGACCGAGCTCGGTGAAGCGTTCGTTGAGGGCAACAGCGAGAAGGTCGCAGTCCTCGGTGGTCGGTGCCAGCGCTTGGTAGAGGATCGCTTCCACTTCCAAGGCGGTGCTCATCCCGCCGAGGGTGAAGTACCTCCACCACAGATCCTCGATCGACATGCCGAGTCTGCGCCGAGCGTTGTCGAGGACGTCGATCGCTTCACTCATCTGCGGCTTCCGTGTTCGTGGCGCCCTCGTTGCCGATCGAGGCGATCAGCTCGGCTGAATACTCCAGCACCGTGCGTCCGGTGGCGCGCGCCGAGCGGCGCAACCACGCCGTCGCGGTGGCGGCCACGACGTCGTCGCGAGCCATCACGACACCTTGCGCCTGAGCGATCGTTCGCCGGGCAGCCAGGGCCTGCGCCCACCGCTCGTTGGTCTGATCGTCGGTGACGTCCGCGGCGGCGGTCAGGATGCCTGACGCCTGCGTGGCGAACAAGGCAGCCAACTCCTGCTCGCGAGTCCCGAACGCGCGCCGCGTCTTCGAGTAGATGTTGAGTGCGCCCTGCGGACGGTCAGCGGTCATCAGCGGCGATGAGAGGATGCTGTGGATGCCTTGCTGCAGGGCGAGCGGCACGAAGCGCGGCCATCGCGATTCGTCGTCCAGTGATTCGATGTAGAACCAACGCCCCTCGGTCTTCGCGTCCAGGCAGGGACCCTGCCCAGTGTCGTACTGATGGCGGTCCATCTCGAGGATCTCGTCGTCACTCGCCGCCACGGTCATCAGTCGACCATGTCGTTCGAGTGTGACGCTGACACCGTCGGCGTTGGCGACGGTGTGCTGCGCGAGCGCAGTCACCAGCCGAAGGGCGGCATCGACGACATCGGCGTTCGACTTCGACTCGACCCCGGTGACGGGGCCGACGAGCTCGCCATCATCGTTCGCCGAGGTGCGGTCGTCCTTGCGTTCCTCCGGACCGAGGCCGCCGTCGTTCGTCACCGATGCCTCGCAGGAGCGGACACCGGGGCCCCTGCACCGGAACTCCGGTGAGGACGGTCGTCGCAGCGCGGCAACCTCACGAATCGTGGACGACGTGCGACTGAGCAGAGATGCATCGGAACGCCTTCCCGCGCGGGGATCACCAGCCTAGTTGGGCCACGCGGCTCGCCCACCGACCGCGCATTCGGCACCACGCCGGCCCGACATGGAGCGCCCCACCGCGCTGCCGCGGGTACCTACCAGGTCTCCTGGCGGTCGCCGGCGGCAACCGAGGGCTGACCGGTCCGCCGGCGCATCGTCAACCACATCGAGCCACCGATGATCACCACGGTCCAGAAGCTGATCAGGCGGTAGAGCAGGACGGCGCTCAGCGCGGCGATGGCTCGGACCTTGCTCGTGGTGAGGACCGTCGTCATCACCGATTCGACGAGCCCGACCCCGCCCGGCACGAGGGGCAGTGCGAGCGCCCCTTGCCCTGCGGAGTAGGCGATCAGCAGCCCGCCGGTCGTCGGCGCGTGGAACGCGGCGCATTGTCGAGCGAGCTCGGTCGACAGCACTGCGCCGTTGCATCCCGCAGGTATGCCGATGATTGCATGGCTCGCACAGATCCAGACTGCGCAGTCCGCGGCGACGGCCGCGAGCGCGAACAGGGCGAGCCAGAGCCAATCCGTCCAGCGCAGCCGAACCCGGCGCAGCGCCTCGAGACGCCGGTCGACGCGATCCGCGGCGTCCGCTTCGCCCCGGCGGCGGCGCAGCCGATCGAAGGTGCCGACAAGGCGGACCGCCAGTCCCCGCAGTCGGTCGGGGTTACGAACGGTCGTGGCCAGCAGCACCAGCAGACCGAGCAGTGCGACGCCAGCGGACACCGAGAACCAGGACCAACCGGTCGCAGTGAATGCACCGAAGGCGATCAGGGCCAACATCCCGATCGCCGTCGTCGCCGCCACCACCCAGGTCGCGACCGCGGACTTCGTCCCACGCCGCTTGATCTGCCCGTAGGAGAAGCCGGCCGCGACGGCTTGTCCACCGGGCAGCGCCAGACCAATGGCGTTCTGGGCGAGCACCATGCGCGTCGTCGTGAACGCGCTCATCGTGGAGCCGACCCGTCGCAGCAAGCGAAGCTGAACCAGGACGCTCATCGCCTGGGAGAGCACTTCCAGGCAGATCGCCGCGATCAACCAGCGCAAATGCGCGCCGCGGAAGCGAAGCACTGCTCGATCCAGCTCGTCGCGGTGAGCAACGACGACCCACGTCAGGTAGGCGGCACATCCGCCGGCGAAGACCAACCCCAAGATCCGCCGGCGCCGCCTGCTCGGCGCCACCTGCGGCTCGAGCGTCCGCGCCGACGGGGCTTGCACGCGTCCACGATAGGCATCGTCGCACAGGGGTCGGCGCCGATCTGTGGACGATCGCTCGCCTGCAGGCGGCCATCACCGATCTCGCCTTGCTCGACGGTTCTCACAGGGTGGACGTGGAGAGCGCGCAGCGTCCTCGTGCTGGAGGCACGGCGGGCTCTTCGATGTCGACCCGGAAAGTGGCCGACGCCGGCGTCATCTGCGAGGTCGAACGCGCTCGTGGTGGGCGTGATCGACCTGCTGCTGAACCCCGACTCCGAACGTGTGACGGCCAT
>JAODBQ010000285.1 GCA_025464045.1 Ilumatobacteraceae bacterium | reverse complement strand
GGCTCGGCGTCGGTCGGTTCGGCGTCGGTCGGTTCGGCGTCGGTCGGTTCGGCGACGTCGGGTTCGGCGTCCGTCGGTTCGGCGACGTGGCGCTCGGCGTCGGTCGGTTCGGCGTCGGTCATGGCGGCCACATCATGCCAGCGCGCCGAGGGCGTGACCCAGGCGCTCGGCGAGCACGTCGTAGGAGAACTCCGCCACTGCCCGCCGGCGCCCGGCCTCGCCCATCCGCTTCGCGAGCGCGGGGTCGTCGAGCAGCTGCTCGAACGCGGCGGCCACGTCGCGCGCGTCGTCGGGCCGGCCGATGACCAGGCCGGTCTCGCCGTGGACGACCGCCTCGGCAGCACCGCCGGACGCGCCGGCGACCTGCGGCACAGCACACGCCGCGGCCTCCAGGAAGACGATCCCGAAGCCTTCCTGCTCGAGCCCGTTCCACCGCGTGCGGCAGAGCATCGCGTAGACGTCGGCACAGCCGTAGAGGCGCGGCAGGTCCGCGTTGGCGACGCGCCCGAGGAAGCGCACGGGCGCGTGCAGCTCGGCCGACAGCCGGCGCAGACGGGCTTCGTCGCGACCCGATCCGGAGATGGCCAGGATCAGATCCGGGCGCGACGCGCGCAGCAGGGCCGCGGCGCGGATCGCGGTGTCGAAGCCCTTGCGCGGCACCAGCCGGCTGATCCCGACGATCAGCTCGGCGTCGGCGGGGAGCCCGAACCGGGCGCGGGCGGCCAGGCGCTGCTCGTTGGTGAGCGGCGTGAACCGTTCGACGTCCACCCCCGGCGGCACCACCGTGACCGGCAGGGTCCGTCCGGCGGCGTGCTCGGCCTCGGCGGCCGGGTAGCCACCGCCGGCGATCACGTGCCGCGCCCGGCGCAACACGTACGAGAGCGCTGATCGGGACACCGGCAACCTGCCCGGCACCGTGACCTCGGCGCCATGGATGATGACGTCGTACGGCACGTCGAGCGACGGACCGATGATCCCGAGCGGGAACGCCGGATCGATCACCACCAGGTCGGCGCCGACGCGCCGGGCCATCTCCCCGACGCGCGCCGTCATCCAGGGGTGCGGGAGCAGCACGGGCTCGCGGACCCGCTCGATGTGGAACGGCTGCGCCGCGTCGAACGCCGACGCCCCGCGGTACGGGCTGGTGAGCACGGCGAACGATTCCGGCGGGAGCCGCCGCCACCACTCCCACAGCAGCGATTGGATCCCGCCGATCTTCGGCGGGAAGTCGTTGGTCACCAGCAGGTGCTTCATCGGCGGCTCACCGGCTCGGCCAGCTCCGCACGCACCAGGTCGCTCGGGTCGGTGGCGGGCACCACGGCGTCCAGCCCGAGGCGTCGCGCCGCCCAGATGGCGTGCACCCGGAGGACCTCGTCGTCGTGGCCGACGTGGTGCCTGATGGCCTGCGCGACGGCGGGATCGCCGCCGTCGGCGATGTTGCCGAGCACCACGAGCGCGTTGCGCCGCGCCCAGCGAGGGTCGCGGTCGGCGAGGTACCAGCGACCCCAGGTCGCGAGCACGCCTTCGTCGTCTGCGCCGAGCAGGTCGAGCACGGCCACCCACGCCTGCTGGGTGGTGACCGCGACAGGCGCGGCGGCGCCGCGCACCGTCGGCGGGCAGACCTCCTGGCAGTCGTCGCAGCCGTACAAGCGGTCGCCGATCGCTGCCCGCCAGTGCATCGGGATGACACCCGGCTTCTGCAGGATCCACGACAGGCAGCGCCCGGCATCGACCACACCGGGCTCGATGATCGCGGCAGTCGGGCAGTGGTCGATGCACCGGTGGCAGGCACCGCAGCCGTCGGGCTGGGGCGCGGTGGTGATCGGCAGCGGTGCGGTGGTGACGACGCACCCGAGCACGAACCAGCTCCCGGCGCCCGGCACCAGCAGGTTGGCGTTCTTGCCGAACCAGCCGATCCCGGCCAGGTAGGCGGCCTCACGGTCCACCATGCTGTTGTCGTCCGCGTACGCAACCGCCTTCCACCCGTCGGCGCGCAGGCGCTGGGCGACGCTCCACAGCCCGGCGCGCAGCGCGCTGTAGTGGTCCGCCCAGACGTAGCGGGCGACGCGGCCGGCGGGACCCGCCGGGGGCGGGGGATGGGTGGCGGCGTACGGCATCGCGCCGACGAACACCGCCTGCGCCCCGGCCACCGCGGCCTGCGGATCAGTCGAGCGGTCCGGGTTGCGGTAGGTGAACTGCATGCCGTCGGCGAGACCGGCGGCTGCACGGCGCTTGAGCTCGGCACGCGCGCGGGTGAGCACCGTTGCCGGGGCAACACCGGCGCGGGTGATGCCGGCGCCCGCGGCGAGCGCCACCAGGGCGTCGACGTACTCGGGCCCGACGACCGCGTCACGATCGAGCCGGGTGGTTGCCATCGGCCTCACGGTGCAGGAGCGTAGGCACCATCCCCGCGCGAGCGAGCAACGTCATGGCGACCATCTCCTCGCCCGTGAACGAGATCCGCTCGTGCGGCGCCGGCGCGAGCACGTGCGTGACGACGCAGTCCGCGCAGTGCGCCGAACTGCGCATGATGCACGAGTCGCAGCAGATGGTGATGTCGGATGCCGCAGCATCGAAGTGGTTCATGTCTGACCCTCGGTGTCGGTTGTGCGCCCAGTTCGGCGCCGGTACGGGCTCCACCCAGGCCCACGGTCGCACAGGGGTGCATCACAGTTCTTCGCTGTCGCCCGTGGCCCGAACGGCGCCGACGTCCGGGCGGTCGATCCGTCAGTGGCGGGCGACGGCCAGGAACTGGTCGCTGGACAACGTGTTCGCACCCTCGGCACGCACGTCGGCGATCACCGCCTGGTCGTTGGTGACGACCACGATCGGCTGACGGTGATCCGCGACGGCGACCTCGGCGCGCAGCACGTCGTCCGCGATCACGCCCGGAGGGGAGAACGCGACCCGGACGAGGCGTCGCGGGGCGGACGTGCCGACGACGTCGGCGCCGTCGAAGACGATGGTGATCGCGGTCCCCCACCGACGAGCGATGTTCTCGCAGACGAGGATGCACTGCTCGCGCTGCCCGACGAGGTCCAGCGTCGGCCAGCCGAGCTTGGCGACGTTGTAGCCGTCGACGAGGGCCACCACACCGGGCACCCGCAGCAGGTGCTCGGCGACCGCGGCCGAGTGGCCGTACAGCCCGCCCGGGATCGGCAGCGGCGACCGACGCGACCGTGGGCGGCGCACCCTGACGGTGCGGTCTGGGGAGGCCTCGGGCGTCTCGCTGCGCAGGTCGGCGAGGGCCCGACCGAGCTCGCGCATCGCCCGCTCCGCCTCGTGCACGCCGCGCAGCGCGTGCGCGTGCGACCGCCGCAGCTCCTCGGTGTCGAACGGCGCCGGCGGCGCGGTGAGCGCCTCGACCCGGGCTGCCAGCACCGCGTCTCGCGCGGCCTCGGCGGAGTCGGCCCGAGCGACGGCTCGGGCCGTCGCGGCCTCGGCGTCCTCCGCAGCGGCCTTCGCGCGGTTGGCCTGCTCGCGCAGCGTGGCGACCGTGCTCTCCAGCTCACCCAGCCGCGTCTGCGCGATGCGCAGCTCGTCGATGAGCCGGCGACGTTCTGCCTGCTCGTGCTCGCGGGCGGCCCGCTCCCGGTTGAGCTGCTCCTGCGTCGCAGCGTTGACGGCTCGCGCCTTGGCCGCGGCGTCCTCTGCCGCCTGGCGCCGGCGCTGCTCGCGCCGGTCGGCCGCCAGACGATCGGGGGCGTTGCCCATCCGCCCGACCAGCAGCTCGTCGATGGTCGAACGCCACCCCGGCTGCCGCCGCAACCAGGCCAGCCCGATGTCGTCCACCAGCTCGGGAGTGGCGACGTCGGCGAGGCGGGCGAGGAACGGCGGATCGTCCTCGACCGCCCGACGGACGCGAGCGAACGCGCTGGACGGCAACCGCTGCAGACGGAGGAACGGCCGCAGCGCGTCCGGCGACGGCAGCGGCGGGCGCAGCTTGGCACCCGCTGCGGCCATGTCGACGGCGAACTCGAGGGCGGAGCGCAGCACCCGATCCGGGATCGGGAGGGCCTCGTCGGCCGCCGCCTCGACCTGCTGCTGCTCCATCGGCGACACTGTAACGATCCGCCGGTCGAACGTCTGTTCTTGACACGAACGGACGTTCGTGGTTGCCTGTCGTTCGTGCGGCCGATCTTCGAACAGCGCAGCCTCGACGATCTCGGCACGCCTCTCGCCGAGGTCACGTTCTGCGTGCTGGACATCGAGACCACCGGCAGCGATCGGGCCGAGGACCTGATCACCGAGATCGGCGCCACCAAGGTCCGCGCCGGCGAGTGCCTCGGCACGTTCGCCACGCTCGTCAACCCAGGGCGGGCGATCGCGCCGGCCGTGATGATCCTGACCGGCATCACGGACAACATGGTGGCCGCCGCGCCGCGCATCGAGTCGGTGCTGCCGACGCTGCTGGAGTTCGTCGGCGACGCGGTCATCGTCGGGCACAACGTCGGCTTCGACATGGCGTTCCTCAACGCTGCGCTGGTGCGCTCCGGCCACGAGCGCTTTCCCAACCTCGTGGTCGACACGTTGCCGATCGCCCGTCGGCTGGTGCGCGACGAGGTGCCCGACTGCCGCCTCGGCACGCTCGCGGCACGGTTCCGCTTCGGGCACACGCCCACGCACCGCGCGCTCGACGACGCGCTCGCGACGGCGGACCTGCTGCACCTGCTGCTGGAGCGTGCGGCAGGGTTCGGGGTCCTCGGGCTGGACGACCTCATCGCCCTGCCGCGCATCACCGGCCACCCGCAGGCGGTGAAGCTGCGCCTCACCCAACGGTTGCCGCGTTCGCCGGGCGTCTACCTGTTCCACGGTCACGCCGGCGAGGTGCTGTACGTCGGCAAGGCGACCAACCTGCGCCAGCGGGTGCGCAGCTACTTCGGCAGCGACGACCGGCGCAAGATCGGCCCCCTGTTGCGCGAGACGCAGCACGTGTCCTGCCACACCACCACCGACCCGGTCTCGGCGGAGGTGCTGGAGATGCGCTACCTGCACGAGCTCTCTCCGCGCTACAACCGCGTCGGCACCACGTGGCGGCGCTACTGCTACGTGCGGCTCACGACGGATGCGTGGCCGCGGTTGACGGTGGTCAACGAACCGCACGCGAGCGGTGTGCACCTCGGCCCGTTGCCCTCGAAGGCCGTGGCCAACGCGGTCATCGAGGCGATGCACTCGGTCCTCCCCCTGCGCCGCTGCACGAACCGGCTGCAACCCACCGTCCAGCTCCCGTTGGGCGCCACGCCGTGCACGTCCGCGCAGCTCGGGGTGGCGATGTGTCCGTGTGTCGGTGCCGCCGATCCAGCGCGCTACGCGCAGGTCGTCGGCGTGGCGCTCGCCGCGCTCACCAGCGCGCCGAACCTCGTCCTCGATCCGCTCTGGGAGCGCGTCGAGCGACTGGCGGACCAACGACGGTACGAGGAGGCGGCGATCGCCCGCGACCGCGCCCAGAGCTTCGGGACGGCCGTGCGCCGCCAGCGCCTGGCCGAGCAGTTGCGGCGCGCCGGCGAGATCGAGCTGCAGCTCGGCGACGTCACCCTGCGCCTCGACCGCGGCGTGCTCACGGACTGCGCGATGGCCGGCCAGATGCCGATGGCACTCCCCCTCGCCGCGCCCGCCGTGCCGGCGTTGCCGTCCCCGCTGCCGCGCGCCGCGGCGGACGAGGTGCTCCTCATCGCGCGGGCGATCGAACGGGCCGGCAGCCGGGTCCGGGTGGTGTGGTCCTCGGGCGAGTGGTGCGCGCCGAGCACACCGGTGCGTCACGTCACCCGCCTCTGGGCGGCGTGAGGTTCAGCCGAGCAGGCCGGCGCCGCGGTGCTCGATCGCCAGCACCATCGTCCGCCCGCCGTCCGGCAGCGCGGCGGCGATGCGGCCGGCGTCGCCTGGATCGCACAGCGCAGCGACCGTCGGCCCGGACCCGGAGAGCCATGCGCACCACGCTCCTGCATCGTGCATCGCCGCCAGCGCCGCAACCGACGCGGGGGCCGCGGCGAGGCGCTCGGGCTGGTGCAGCCGGTCCTCGGTCGCCACGCGCAGGGCCGCGATGTCGCCGGCCGCGAGCGCGGCCACGAGCAGCGCCGTGCGGCCGACGTTGAACACCGCGTCCTCACGTGGCACCGTCGGCCGGAGACGAGCGCGCGACGCGTTCGTCGGCGTCGAGGTGGGCGGGATCCACACGACCACGGCTGGGTCCAGACCCACGTCCACCGCCACGGCGCGTCCTCCCGCGGCGGCGACGACCCCGCCGAACAGCGACGCCGCGGCGTTGTCCGGGTGACCCTCGAGCGCGTCGGCCGCAGTCAGCAGCCCAGACAGCTGCACGTCGCCGCCCGGGGCGCTCCCGTGCAACTGCACGTGCGCGAGGACGAGCCCGCCGACGCGCATCGCCCCGCTGAACCCGAGGCCACGGCCGCTCGGGATCGGCGAACGCACCCACGCTGCGCCGCTGCCGCCACCGCGGGCGAACGCGACGGTCGCCGGGTGGCGTGGATCGACGACGATCCCTCCGTCCGGGACGTCGTCGACACCGACGATGCCGAGGTGCGCGTCGAGGCTCAGCGCCATGCCGAGCGCGTCGAAGGCGGGCCCGAGGTTGGCCGACGAGGCGGGGACGCGCACGATCATCGCCGGCACGGCGGAGCCGTCCTCACGCCGGAGCCGTCCTCACGCCGGAGCCGTCCTCACGGCGATCGGCATGGGCTGTCGGCGCTGCCCGGACGGGTCATCCGGCGGCCATCGCGGCCTGCTCCGTCGAGACGCGCGCCAACGTGGCCAACGCCGCGGCGGCGCGGCCGCTGTCGATCGAGTCGGCAGCGACGGCGATGCCGGCGTGGAGGTCCTCCACCCGCTCGGCGATCAGCAGGCCCGCCGCAGCGTTGAGCACGACGATGTTGCGATGCGCGCCGTGCTCACCGCCGAGGACCCGCCGGACCACCTCGGCGTT
>JAODBQ010000266.1 GCA_025464045.1 Ilumatobacteraceae bacterium | reverse complement strand
GGCGCTCTCCGGTGCCGCGTCCGCAACAGCGTCTGCTGGTGCCACGTCGAGCGGCGGCGCGATCTCCGCGATCGCCCGCTTCGATGCGGCCTTCGTGCGCTTGGCGGCCGCCGCCTTGACCGGCTTCGGCTCCGCCAGCTTCGCGGTGGCGAGCGCGGGCACGGCGAGGTCGATGCTGCGACGGGACGCGGCGAAGCTCTCGACCACGAGCGTCACCGACTCGCCGACCTTGCCCAGCTCGCGGGCGCTGCGCGGTGCAGGATCCGCCATGAAGCGCAGGGGCACGTACCCACGCACGTCGCCGATCGCCACGTAGGCCCCGTGCGAGGAGTACGACTCGACGATCGCGCTGACGCTGCTCCCGGGCGGGTGCACCTCGACGAACGTGAGGAACGGGAGCAACTCGTTGACCTCGTTGGCCTTCGGTGCGGGACGCGCCTCGAGCACGGCGGCGATGTCCGACCTCGGCTTCTGGTCGGCCGTGGGCGTGGCCGGGCCGGCGAGCGCGACCTCGGCGAGCTTGTGCTGACCCGAACGCTCGCGACCCTTCCTCGGCAGCACGGCACCGGGCGGCGGCGCCGCGGGAACGGGCATCGGCAGGTTCGCTTCCGGACTCCCCGTGCGCACCTCGTTGACGGACGCGCTTCGTCGGCCCTTGCGCTTGCTGTCGGCAACGGACTTGCGGCTCAACGGCCCGCGCACCGGGATGCGGTTGACGAACACCCAGCCGATGTGCGGCACGGGCTTGCCGCCGACGATGCGACCTTCGTCGAACAGCCACGGGTACTCGCCGTGGAACTCCTGGTAGCTGTCGTTGGTGAGGATCGTCGCGTTGACCTTGTGGGCGATGCTCAGCACGAACGCGTCGCCGCGACCCACGGCGCCGGCCGGTGGGGCCACGATCTCGTTGTTCGCGACGGCGGCGTCGAACGCCGCGACCTCCTTGTTGTCGATGCGATGCCCGAAGGTGGCGTCGACGACCACGGTGATCAACGCATCGGGTTCGACCTCCATGTAGGCGCGGACAGCTTCATCGAGCTGCTGGAGACTTGGCATGGTCCGACCCTCGGTTGCGAGGTTGGAGCCATCAACGACGACGTGATGTGGCATAGCGTCTGGTTAGTCAAGCAGGTGACCAGGGCAGATCGTCGGATGGGTGTGTGACGTGTCGTTCCCCTACAGTCCCCCCGATGATCAAGGCCGTGCTGTGGGATTTCGGAGGGGTCATCCTTTCCAGTCCGTTCGAAGCGTTCAACAAGTACGAGGCCGAGCACGATCTGCCGACGGATTTCCTGCGGACGATCAACGCCACGAACCCGCACGAGAACGCGTGGGCGCGGCTGGAGCGCAGCGACATCTCGGCCATGGAGTTCGACACCGAGTTCGCCAACGAGTCCGAGGCGGCCGGTCACCGGGTGCCCGGCGCCGACGTGCTGGCGATCCTGGCGGGCGACGTCCGCGACGAGATGGTCGCGCTGCTCGACGAGCTGAAGGCCTCCGGCTACCGCCTCGCCTGCCTGACCAACAACATCGGCGGCCAGCACTCCTCGAACGAGCGCTCCGAGACGATCGCGGCGATCATGGCCCGCTTCGATGTCGTGGTCGAGTCCAGCAAGATCGGCGTGCGCAAGCCTGAGGTCCAGTTCTACGAGACGGCCTGCAACCTGCTCGGGGTGGACCCGAGCGAGTGCGTGTTCCTCGACGACCTCGGCGTCAACCTCAAGCCGGCAGCGGAGATGGGCATGACGACGATCAAGGTGATCAGCGCCGCCCAGGCCATCCGCGACCTCCACCTCGTCCTCGGCAACTAGCGCGCAGACGGCCGCGCCACCTCAGGGTCCGGCTCCGACCACGACGCCCGGCTCCGACGCCGTGATCCGCACCGTTCGGGTCGTGGGTCCGAGTCGCAGACGAGGGCGCGAGTCGCTGCGCGTGGTCTTCGCGGCCGAGCGACTCGCGCCACGTCGAGCGACTCGGACAACGACGTTCCGACTCGGACCGGCACTCGGCTGATGAGGTGATCTCCGGCGTGCGCGAGCATGCGCGGGGGACGGTGGGGTCGAGGACGGCAGCGCGCCGACCCGCCTCAGAGACCGGCGAAGGTCTCCTCCATCAGGTCGGCGAGCTCCTGGTCGTGGATCGCCTTGCTGCCGGTGGCGGGGCTGCCGCTCTCGACGCGGGCGACGTGGCGCAGGTCGTACCCGCGCTCCTTGACCCGCCACACGCGAGCCTCGACGAAGCTCCAGGCGCCCATGTTCTCGGGCTCCTCCTGCAACCACACCAGCTCCTTGGCGTTGGGGTACTGCTCCAGCACCTCGAGCAGGCGATCCTGCGGGAACGGGTAGAGCTGCTCGACGCGGATGATCGCGACCGGGGCGTTGCGCTTGGCGCGCTCGGCCATGGCGTCCCACACGACCTTGCCGCTGCAGAACACCAGCCGACGAACGGCCGCGGGATCATCGACGAACGGATCGTCGAGCACCTCTTGGAACGACCCTGCGGTGAGCTCGTCGACCTTCGAACGGCTCTCCTTCATCCGCAGCGGTGCCTTCGGGGTGAACAGCACGAGCGGCTTGCGGACGTCGCGCCGCACCTGACGGCGGAGCAGGTGGAAGTACTGCGCGGCCGTGGTGGCGTTGCAGACCTGGATGTTGTCCTCGGCACAGAGCGTCAGGAACCGCTCGATGCGGGCCGACGAGTGCTCCGGGCCCTGGCCCTCGTAGCCGTGGGGCAGGAGCAGGACGAGTCCGTTGGACTGGCCCCACTTGTCCTCCGCGGCGACCAGGTACTGGTCGATGATGATCTGCGCGCCGTTGATGAAGTCGCCGAACTGCGCTTCCCACGCCACGAGCGCTTCCTTGTTGACGTGTGCGTAGCCGTACTCGTAGCCCAGCGCGGCGTACTCGCTGAGCAGGCTGTCGTAGACCCAGAACGGCGCCTGCGCGCCCGGCACGTCCTGCAGCGGGATCCACACGTGCTCGTTGTCGTAGTCGACCAGCGCCGCGTGGCGCTGGCTGAACGTGCCCCGGCGGCTGTCCTCACCCGTCAGTCGCACCGGTTGGCCGTCGCGCACGAGCGACCCCATCGCCAGCGCCTCTGCGGTGGCCCAGTCGACCTCGCCGGCCTCGTGGTAGGTCTTGGCCCGAGTCTCGAACTGGCGGGCGAGCTTCGGATGCGGGGTGAACCCCTCGGGGTACGCGGTGAGGTGATCGAAGATCTCGTCCAGCGCCGCACGCGACACGCCGGTCTCCGTGTGCGGGAGCACGCCACGCGGCTTGGGCGGCTTGGCCACCTTGACCGTCTCCGGCGCGTTCTCGCGGGTCTGGTCGAGCGCGCTCTGCAGCTTCTTCTGGAAGTCGGCGAGTGCGCCCTCGGCCTCGTCCACCGTCAGCTCGCCGCGCTTCACCAGCGCCTCGACGTAGAGCTTGCGGACGCTGCGCCGCTGGGCGATCGCCTTGTACATCAACGGCTGCGTGTAGCTCGGGTCGTCGCCCTCGTTGTGGCCATGGCGCCGGTAGCAGACCATGTCGATGACGACGTCCTTGTGGAACTGCTGGCGGTACTCGAAGGCCAGCTCGGCGACGCGCACGCACGCCTCCGGGTCGTCGCCGTTGACGTGGAAGATCGGCGCCTGCACGGTCTTGGCGACGTCGCTGCAGTACAGCGAGCTGCGCGCCGACTGGGGGCTCGTGGTGAACCCGATCTGGTTGTTGATGATCAGGTGGATCGTGCCGCCGACGCGGTAGCCGTTGATGTCGCTCATCGCGAGGCACTCGGCCACCACGCCCTGACCGGCGAACGCGGCGTCG
>JAODBQ010000257.1 GCA_025464045.1 Ilumatobacteraceae bacterium | reverse complement strand
GCCTTCGGCACCTCGGCCGGCGACTGGGGCTCCCCGGGGCGGCCGCGGCCGATCTCGAGGCGGCGCAGCTGGCGAGTGGGTTCGTCCGTTCCGGTCCTCGCCGCAACAACACGCGCGCCGCTGGCGGTGACCGAATCGGACGCCGACAACCCGGCAGAACGAACCGACGACCCGGCAGACCGAGCGGACGAGGGAGCCCGAGCCGTTGACGGATCCGACGACGACGTGTCGGCGCGGGCGCGCCACCGCTTGCGGGTGGGCTCGGGCTGCCAGAAGCCGTACTCGTCCTCAGTGTTGTCGTACTTCAATTGCACCACCCTCGCGGGACGTCGGACCGCGTCAGGGGCGGACAGGACCGGGCTTGTCTAGTGCGGTCGTCATCAAATTGCAACACGGTGACAGTTTGATGACGGCGCGCTGTCAACGGGCATCACCCCTGCAAGAACGTGGGAACGGGGCCGCACGTCGCCGTCGACCATGCCGAGCCGCAGACGCGCAGCGGCCCGGTGAACGTCAGTCCACCGGGCCGGCCCACGAGCGGAGAGGGTGGGATTTGAACCCACGGACCACTTTGAAGGTGGTCCCCGCATTAGCAGTGCGGTCCATTCGACCTGGCTCTGGCACCTCTCCGAGTGGCGGTCAGGCTAGCGCGACGCACAAACTCGACCCACTGCCAATCGCTCCGCGGTCGAGCGCGGCCCGACGACGGGATCGATCCAGGTCAGCCACGTCGGCAACGGCGAACGCGTCGCGCTCGCCGAGCTGACGTTCATCGAGGTCGAGCATCGCGCCTGCGGACCTTCGGCGGCGGTGAGCAGCAGCGGCTCGCACTCGAGCTCACCGGCGCCACCGTGCTCCTGCTCGACGAGCCGACCGACGACCTCGATCTCGTCTGGACCGAGGGGCTCGACGCATTCCCCGCCGAGCCCTGCAGCTACTCGTCGCCGAGCGGGCCGAGATCGTTCTCCCACGGCTGCAGGCACCGGTACGGCGGGGTCCACGGCCCCTTGCCGCAGTACACCCACAGGTCGCTGGCCGCGTCGGCGCAGCTCTCCATCGAGGCGGTCACGTTGTCCGCCGTCCACCCCAGTCGTCCGAGCTCGCCGTGCGGCTCGAACATGCCCGAGAGCGCGTTGAGCTGGAACGTGCAGTGCGAGTCGTCACGCGTTGCGAGGTTGAGGTTCACCGCGGCGTACCGGCAGCCGCCCTCGCGTGAGGCGATGTAGACGGCCCACTGCTGAGTGGTGACATCGGCGTCGTTCACCGCGAACTGCGCGGCGATCGTGTTCGCGTCTGCAACCGAGCAGGCGACGTGGTTGCCGTAGTACGGGATGCCGTCGGCGGTGAGGTTCCACTGCGGGTAGTCGAGCTGCGGTGCGGGCCACGGTCCGCCCGGGGCCGTGGGGCCTCCGGCCGGCGGGATCGGCGTGCCGGCGCTCGGGGTAGGCGTAGCCGTTGTGGCTTCGCCGAAGCTGTGGCCGCTCCACACGTCCAACGCGGCGAGGGTGCGCGGGCCGGGGAGCCCATCGACGGTCAGCGGCGGGTTCTTCGACTGGAACACCTGGATCGCCGCCACGGTCGACGGACCGAGCACGCCGTCCACCGGCTCCGTGAACAGACCGACGGCGGCGAGGTGTCGTTGGATGCACTCGACGGCGGCACCGGTGGTGCCGACGGGCAGGTTGGCGTCCGCGACGCACGTGTCCGTGGCCGCGGCGACGATCGCGGGCGTCGCGTAGATGCCCATCTCGGTGAGCGTCGCCACGGCGGCGACGCCGTTCGCGACGAGTGGCTCGTGGGCGGACTGGTACGCGGCGACGGCCGCCATCGTGGCCTGGTCGTACCGGCTCGTCAGCTCACCGGTGTAGTAGCCGCCCAAGCCGAGCAGGAACTGCAGGCAGGCCACATCCCGTCCCGTCGCGCCCGGTGCGATCTGCGCGGTCGTGACGCACCGCGACGACGGCGGTGGGTCGGCAGCAGCGCGACGGGGGCCCGGTGGCACGACGGGGGCGGCCACCGCGGCGACCGCCACGACGGCGAGCAAACCACGAGTCACCCGCCAGAACCGCGACCCCCGATGCACCGCGACAGTCTGCCCGGGCCCGACCAGAACGCCGCCGCCCGCGGCTGCCTCCGCGTCAGCGGATGCCGCGGCGCAGGGCCTGCACCCAGTCGTCTGCCTCGCGCCAGCGGGAGTCGGCGTGCTCGCGCGTGGTGACGGCGTGCGTGCCCGCGGCGGGGTAGGAACCGAGGAACTTCACCGCACCCTGCTTGGCACGCAGCGCGCGCAGCACGTCCGCGACCACCTCGTCGGCGATGTGGCCGTCGGCGTAGAGGATGAAGCAGTAGTCGCCGAGGCCGCCGGCCTTCGTGGGGCGGGAGAGGAGGTTGGAGAGGTTGATCCGTCGCGCCGCGAACTCCTGCAGGATCGAGATCAGGCTGCCCGGTTCGTTGGCCCGCTGGTAGACGACGAGCGCGGTGGTGTCGTGGCCGGTCGGCGCCGGCACGCCCTCCCGGGCGACGAGCACGAAGCGGGTCTGGTTGCCGGGATGGTCGGCGATGTCCTCGGCGAGGATCTCGAGGCCGTAGATGTCTGCCGAAGCGCGTGGTGCGACGGCGGCCGTGCCCTTGGACTCGCTGGCCAGGCGAGCCGCCTCGGCGGTCGAGTTGGCGGCGGCGAGGTCGGCGGCGGGCACCGTCGCGCGCAGGAACGCGTGGCACTGCGCCGTTGCCACAGGGATCGACATCACGATCTTCACGTCGGCGAGCGCGGTGCCCGGAGGAGCGAGCAGGCAGTGCTCGATGTCGAGCACGACCTCACGGTGGATCAGCAGATCGTGTGAGAACGCGAGCTCGTCCTGGCTGAGGTTGACCGTGCCCTCGATCGAGTTCTCGATCGCGATGAACCCGAAGTCGACCTCGCCTGCGTCGACGGCATCGAGCACGTCGGGCATGGTGCGGTACAGCACGTGGTCGGCCTCGGCGAGGTCGGGCTGGGTGCGCACCGCCTGCTCGGTGAACGTCCCGAGCGGCCCGAGGAAGCCGAGACGGATGCGACTGGCGGCACTGCTCATCAGGCGAGGCTAGGCGTCGGGAGCGCCGGTTCGGTGCTGGGTTCGGCGCCACGGGTGGCCAGCCGCTGAGCCCACGTGACGCCGGCGATCACGAGCAGCGCGCCGCCGATCTGCACCGGCCGCAGCGACTCGTCGAGGATCACGACTGCCCACACCAGCGTCAGCACCGGCTCGAGCGTGGCGATCGTCGCGGTCGCCGCGGGGCCGAGCGAACCGATGCCGTTGAGCATCGCGATGCCGGCGATCACGGTGCTGATCACCGCCAGTCCGACGAGCCCGAGGCCGGCGCCCGCCGACGGCGGCGCATGGACGCCGTGGATCGCCCCGACGACGACGGCGAACGTCAATGAACCGGTGAGGCTCCAGGCGGCCGCGACCAAGCCGTCGTGGCGCAACGCCCCGGTGGGCGTGCTGTCGTGGGCCAGCAGGCGTCCGCTGATCAGCACGTAGGCGCCGTACGCCACGGCGTTGAGGACCGTGAGCACGACGCCGAGCAGCTCGATGCCATCGGACGAGGCCAGCGCCACCGGCACCGTCGTCAGTGCGATGCCGGCCAACGTCAACGTCAGCGCGGCCCATAGCCGACGCGGCGACGGTTGGCCGAGGACCGACGCGGCCGCCGCCACCATCGCGGGGTAGGTGTAGATGATCACCGTGTACGGCGCGGCCGGGAGGTGGTCGAGCGCTCCGAACGCCAGCCACGCCACGACTCCGAAGAGCAGCCCGAGCACGAACATGTGCGGCACCGGCGCCTGCCGCGGCCGAGGTCCTCCGCCGCGCATCCGCACGAGCACGATCGCCCACACCACCGGCACGGCGATGCCGAACCGCCACACGAGGAGGTCGGTCGGGCGCAGCCCTTCGCCGAGCGCACGCTTGGTGAACACCGCGAACAACGAGTACGCGACCGCACTCGCCATCACCCACACGGCACCCGTTCGACGCGCAGACACGGCTGACCAGACTACGGCGGCCGCCGGCGCGGGCAGGCCTGGCGTCGCGGTTCAGCCGCGCCGCTGCTGAGCCTGCAGGAAGCTCACGATCGCGTCCGCGAACTGTGGGACGCCGACCGCACTGAGGTGATCACCGGGCACCACCACGTACTGCGCTCCGGGGATCGCCGCCGCGATCTGGTCCGCTCCGACGGCGAGCGGATCGTCTGCCCCTGCGAGCACGAGCACGGGGATCGTGATCAGCTCCACGCCCTCGGCGCGGTGACCGCCGGCCGACGCGACGGCGGCGAGCGCCTCCAGATCGGCGCCGGTGGACTCGGCGAACCGGCGGAACCAGCGCGACATCCGGTCCTCTACGTCCTCGGCCCGCGGGGCGCGCAGCGCCGCGGCGATCCCGGAACGGTCGATCGTTCCGGGCAGCAGCGCCGAGCCGCCGATCCCGCCGATCACCACCGACCGCAGCCGTCGCTCCCGGGTCGCGACGTCGAGCGCGACGTGGCCGCCCATCGAGTAGCCGACGAGGTCGACCCGCTGCACCTCGAGGTGATCGATCAACCACGAGACGTCGGTGGCCATCTGGTCGTCGCCGTAGGCGTCGACCGTGTGCGGCTTGTCGGACCTCCCGTGGCCGCGGGCGTCGAGGGCCACGACCCACCGCCCATCGGCGACGATCCGGTCGGCGACACCCGGCGTCACCCAGTTCGTGAGGCTGTCGGCGGCGAACCCGTGGTGGAGCACGACCGGGACCTCGCCGTACTCCGTGCCCCACTGCCGATAGGCGATGGTCGTGCCATCGAACGACGTGAACGTTTCCAACACCCTCCCCCTTCGTGTCGGCTCGCGACGCTAGCTCTGCTCGTGCCCGCTGCCCACGCGTCGGTTCGCCGTCGTCGGAGTCGCTCGGCCCGGCGCGAGTCGGCACGTGTGGTCTTCTCGGTCCAGCGACTCGCGCCCGCTCGTCCGACTCCGACGACGGCGTTCCGACTCGGACGAGGGCGTTCCGACTCGGACGACGGCGTTCCGACTCTGACGGTGGGGACGATCACCGGACGGCTGGGCGGCCCGGTTGGGGTCGCGGGGGGTGCAGCGGCTTACCTCTGGGGATGACGCAGCACCTGTTGGACGAGCTCGACGAGTGGCTCACCGCTCACTGGGACGCCGACCTGACCGTGGGAGAGTGGTGGGAGCTGCTCGGCTCGGCCGGGTGGGCGACGCCGACGCTGCCGAGCCACGCCTACGGCCGCGACGCGTCGACCGCCGATGCCGAAGCGATCGCGCGGCGCCTTGCCGAACGCGGAGCGCTCGGTCCGCCGCGCGGGGCCGGGACGACGGTGGTCGCGCCAACGATCGCTGCGCACGGCACGCCCGACCAGATCGAGACGCTGCTGCGCCCGATCGTCACCGGACGTCAGGCGTGGTGCCTGCTGTTCAGCGAGCCCGCTGCCGGCTCCGACCTCGCCGCGTTGACCACGAGTGCGCGCCGGGATGGCGACGAGTGGCGCATCGACGGTCGCAAGACGTGGGCCACGGGTGCGCACCTGGCCGACATGGCGCTGGTGCTGGCGCGCAGCGAGGAGGGTTCGCGGCGTCACCACGGTCTGACGTGCTTCGCGCTGGACATGCGCCAGGGCGCCGCGGTCGAGGTCCGCCCGATGCGCGAGATGACGGGCCGTGCGCTCTCCAACGACGTCGTGCTGACCGAGGCCCGGCTACCGGGTTCGGCGGTGCTCGGCGGCGCGGGGGAGGGCTGGATCGTCGTCAACTCGGCCCTGACCGCGGAGCGCCAGTCGGTGGGCGCCCATGGCGGGTCGAACGCCGCACCCGGTTCGATCGCGGGCCAGCTCGACGTGCGTGCCGGCGATCTGATCGGGCGCACGACGGCGAAGCGCAGCGCGGCCGATGCGGAGTCGTCCACCTCGCCCGACGCGATCGTGATGGAGGCTGTGGCGGCGGGCGGGCCGCTCGATCCGCGACGACGTCAGGCGGTGATGCGCCTGCACTCCATGGTCGAGGTGGCCCGGCTGACGAGCCACCGTGCCGACGACGAGCGCGCCGCCGGGCGGGCGCTGCCCGGTGCGGCGAACATCGCCAAGCTGTGGGCGAGCGAGATCGCCCGCGTCAGCCGTGATGTCGGGCTCGACCTGCTCGGTGGCCGGGGCACGCTGCACGCCTACGACCGCGTCGGCACAGCGGCTCTTGCTCTGACGCTGCACGAGGACGGCACGCTCACGTCGCGAACGACCGGGATGGCGCTCGCCGCCCAGGCGGTGTCACTGGTCGGTGGGGTCGACAGGCTCCAGCGCGACCTGATCGGCGAGCGCGTCCTCGGCTTGCCCAAGGCGCCCGTGGCCGACCGTCCGACGGACGGCTGACGGCTGACGCGCACAGCGCTCTGCGCCCGATTGACGTGCCGGCACACGTCCCTGCGAACCTGACGGCGTCGGCCAGACAGGGGGATGTTCGATGACGTCCAGCGACGAGGCGTTCCAGGTGCTCGACCTCACCAGCACGCTCGGCGGTGCCTACGCGGCACGGCTGCTGTCGGCGGGTGGGATCGAGGTGACACGCGTCGAGCCGCCGGGCGGCCATTGGTTGCGGCGTTGGAGTGCGTCCGGCGCGCCGACCGCGGCGGTCGACGGTGCGTTGTTCCGGTGGCTCGCCGGCGGGCAGCGCAGCGTCACCGTCGACCCTGGCGACCCGGCAGACGTCGCGGCGTTGCTCGCCGCGGCCGCCGGCGTCGATGCCGTCCTGTGGTCGCCGCGCGGTCCGTTGACGATCGACGAGTTGCGGACCGCCACCGACGGGGTGATCACGTCGATCACCCCGTTTGGCTTGGAGGGTCCGTGGGCGGACCGCCCGTCGACGGAGCTCACGCTCCAGGCGCTGTCCGGCGGGCCCGCGCTGCGTGGCTCGCGGGCGTGGCCGCCCGTCGCTGCGGGTGGGCAGCATGGCGAGTACATGACCGGCGTGTTCGCCGCGGTGGCGACGTTCATCGGGCTACGGCGACTGGCGATGACCGGGGAGGGCGGGCTGCTCGACGTCTCCGGCCTCGAGTCGGTGATCATGACCCAGCTGTTCAACCCGATCACGATGGAGACGATGGTCGCCGGCGTGCGGCCGCGCCGGCAGATGGCGACGGTTGGCGACGTCGTGGCGACGAAGGACGGCTTCGTCGGGTTCGCCGTCGTCAACCGGCTGCAGCACTGGATCGACTTCTGCCTGATGATCGGGCGGCAGGACTGGGCGGACGACCCGACGCTGCACGCCGTCGTCAACCGCACCGCACGATCCGATGAGCTCAACCCGGTGATCTGGGCCTGGGCTGGCGCGCGCACCACGGCCGAGATCGTCGAGCTGGCGACGCTGCTGCGCATCCCGGCGATCGAGGTCGGCAACGGCGAGACCATCCCGCAGATGGATCACTTCGCCGAGTACGGCTTCTACGACCGGAACCCGGACGGCGGGTTCCTCCAGCCGCACGCGCCGTTCCGCATGCACCCGCCGCTGCCCGGAGCCGGCGACGTGCGGCGGGCACCACCGCTCGGGCCGTCGATGCGCGCCGCGCCGGTGCGGAC
>JAODBQ010000237.1 GCA_025464045.1 Ilumatobacteraceae bacterium | reverse complement strand
ACCGGACAGCGCTCGCGCGGCAGCGTCGCCGAACCCTCCGGAACAGCCAACCCCCTCTCCCCGCACCAAAGGAAACCGTGAACATCCGACGACTGCTCTCCCTTGCCGCGGCCGGCGCGCTCGTCCTCGCCGCCTGTGGCTCGAACAAAGACGGCTCGACCGCCGCCACCACCCCACCCGCGTCCGGACCCGCGGCGGCCGCCACCACGGCTGCCGGCGGATCCGCGCCAGGCACCGGCGGGAAGGCGATCGGGTTCATCTTCGTCGGCCCGAAGGACGACTTCGGCTACAACCAGGCGGCGTACCAGGGCAGCCAAGCAGTCGCCAAGGCCCATCCCGACCTCAAGGTGATCACCGCGGAGAACGTGCCCGAGGACGACAACGCGACACGGGTGATGGAGCAGATGATCAAGGACGGCGCCAAGATCATCTTCGCCACCTCCTACGGTCACCTCGACCCGGCCATGAAGGTGGCCGCGGCGCATCCCGACGTGGTCGTGGTCCAGCAGGGCAACCTCATCACCGGAACCGTGCCGGCCAATGCCGGCACGTACTTCGGCACGGTGTACGAGCCGGTCTTCCTCGCCGGGATCGCGGCCGGGAAGGCCACCAAGACGAACAAGCTCGGCTACGTCTACGCGTTCCCGATCCCGCAGACGATCTCCAACATCAACGCGTTCGAGCTCGGTGCCCAGCTCTCCAACCCGAAGGCGGAGACCTACGTGGTCAACACCTCCAACTGGTGTGATCCCGCCAAGCAGGCGGAGGCGGCGAACAGCCTGTTCTCGCAGGGCGTCGACGTGGTCACCCAGCACCAGGACTGCACGGCAACGATCACCAAGGCTGCCGAGGAGGCCGGCAAGATGGTGGTCGGCTACCACGCCGATGCGTCGTCGCTGGCACCCAACGGCTGGGTCACCGGTTCCGAGTGGGACTGGGCCAAGGTCTTCAACGACATCGTCGACACCACGCTCGCCGGCAAGTTCGTCGGTTCGAAGTACAACGCCAACTACCGCGTCGGGCTCAAGGACGGCGAGAACCCGTTCAAGCAGTCCGCGTACGGGAAGATGGTCGACGCCGACACCCAGGCGACGATCGCCAAGGAGCTGACGCTGATCTCGACGACCGGTTCGCCGTTCGCCGGCCCGGTGACCGCACAGGACGGCAGCACGATGTTCGCTGCCGGCGAGGTGCCCGACTACGCCACGATCGAAGCGAAGAACATCGTGTTCGTCAAGGGCGTCGTCGGCGACATCCCCAAGGGCTGAACAAGCCGACCGAGTCGGAGGGCGACCGGTCGCACCGGTCGCTCTCCTCCTCCATGAAGGACTCGTTGCACATGCACACACACATCGAAGCCAAGGTCGTTGCGCACACGGTGCCGTATCCGTGGCCGTACGACCGTGCGTTGGATCCCGCCCACACGGCGCTCGTGATCTGCGGCGCCCAGCACGGGCTCGCCGACGCGAGCGTCGGCTCGACGGAGGTCATCGGCCGCCTCACCCAGCTCGCCCGCGTCGTGCGCGCCCAGGGTGGACTCGTGATGTGGATCCGCCACGGTGCCAGGCCGGCACCGTCGCCGGGTCGGCGCGGTCTGCTCGCCTGGCGCGGGACGGCGTCATGGGACCTGGTCGAGGCCCCCGACGACGCGGACCTGGTGATCGACGCCAGCGGTTGGGACGGCTCGTTCGGTTCCGACCTGGACCACACCCTGCGGTCGCTCGACGTGCGCACGATCCTGCTCGGCGGCTTCGCCAGCGAGATCACGGTCGACTCGACCGTGCGCACGCTCAACGACCGCGGGCACGAGTGCCTCGTGCTGACCGACGGATGCGCTCCGGCCGACAGCGACCTCGGTGCCCGTGCCCACGCCAGCCTGACGATGTCGGGCGGCATCTTCGGCGCCCTCGGCACCACGATCCACGTGATCGCCGCCCTCACCGCCTGCACCCCGGAGGAGCAACCATGACTGCAACCATCCAACCCGTCGGCACCGTCGCCTCGGTGCCCTACGCGTGGCCCTACGACGGGGTCATCGACGCCGACCACACCGCGTTGATCTGCATCGACTGGCAGACCGACTTCTGCGGGCCCGGCGGCTACGTCGACACGATGGGCTACGACCTCAACCTGACCCGCGCCGGGCTCGGCCCCACCGCGCTCGTGCTCGCCGCCGTCCGCGCCGCGGGTTGGCTCGTGATCCACACGCGCGAAGGTCATCGTCCCGACCTCGCCGACTGCCCGCCGAACAAGCTCTGGCGATCGAAGAACATCGGTGCGGGGATCGGCGACGCTGGTCCGTGCGGCCGGATCCTCGTGCGCGGCGAGCCTGGGTGGGAGATCGTGCCCGAGGTCGCCCCGATCGACGGCGAGCTGATCGTGGACAAGCCGGGCAAGGGCGCGTTCTATGCCACCGACCTCGACCTGCTCCTGCGCCGCAACGAGATCACCCACCTCGTCTTCACCGGGATCACCACCGACGTGTGCGTGCACACGACCATGCGCGAGGCGAACGACCGCGGCTACGAGTGCCTCGTGCTCAGCGATTGCACCGGTGCCACGGATCCGGCGAACCACGAGGCGGCACTGAAGATGGTCACGATGCAAGGCGGGGTGTTCGGTGCCGTCGCCTCGTCGGTCCAGCTGCTGGCGGCCATGGCCGGATGACCCTCGATCCGACCGGTTGGAGCGTTGCCGATGTCGCCGGCGCCCTCGACCGGGGTGTCGACCTCCGCGACATCGTCGAGGCCACGTTGGACGTGCTCGCCGGCGCGCCACGAGGCGTGCTCATCGGGCCACCGCTCGGGGAGCTCGCGCTCGCCGACTGCGATCGGCTGCGCGACCTCGACCGGACCACGCTGCCGCTGTACGGCGTGCCGTTCGTCGTCAAGGACAACGTCGACGTCGCCGGCGTGGCGACGACGGCGGCGTGTCCCGGCGCGTCGTACGTCGCCGTCGACGACGCGGTGGTGGTCGCCCGGCTGCGCGCCGCGGGCGCGATCGTCGTCGGCAAGACCAATCTCGATCAGTTCGCCACCGGTCTGGTCGGCGTGCGCTCGCCCTACGGCGTGCCGAAGAACCCGTTCGATCCCGACATGATCCCCGGCGGTTCGAGTTCCGGCTCTGGCGTCGCGGTCGGCGCTGGGCTGGTGCCCTTGGCGCTCGGCACCGACACGGCGGGCTCCGGCCGCGTCCCCGCCGGTATCAACAATATCGTCGGTCTCAAACCCAGCCTCGGCCTTGTCTCGACCAATGGCGTGGTGCCGGCCTGCCGCACGCTCGATTGCGTCTAGGTTTTTGCACTGACCGTCGATGATGCCTGGGCGGCACTTCGCGTCATGGCAGGCCCCGATGCCGCCGACAGCTATTCGCGCAAGCGTCCGCTT
>JAODBQ010000202.1 GCA_025464045.1 Ilumatobacteraceae bacterium | reverse complement strand
ACGTGGAGGCAGCGCCCCGGGTTCGAGATCACCACCGCTCGGGAGTCGAGACTCTGTGGATGAGCGATCTCTCACCTCATCCGATCTCCGTCGCCGAGGGCGACCTCGTGGACCTTCGCGACCGCTTGCGCCGCACCCGCTGGCCGGAGCGGGAGGCGGTCGACGACTGGTCCCAGGGCATCCCGCTGGCGTACGTGCAGGAGCTGTGCGCGCACTGGGCGGACGGGTACGACTGGCGCCGCGTCGAGTCCGAGCTCAACCGCTTCGAGCAGCTCCGGTTCACCCCCGACGTCGGCGCCCCGGACGCGCTCGGCATCCAGGTGCTGCACGCGCCGTCACCCCATCCCGGTGCGCTGCCGCTGGTGCTCACCCACGGCTGGCCGGGCTCGGTCGTCGAGTTCCTCGACGTCGTCGAGCCGCTGCGCGATCCGACGATCAACGGCGGCGACGCCGCGGATGCGTTCCACGTCGTCTGTCCGACGATGCCCGGCTACGGGTTCAGCGACAAGCCGACGCGGACCGGCTGGGGCGTCGACCGGATCGCCGACGCATGGGCCGAGCTGATGGCAGCACTCGGCTACGAGCAGTTCGGTGCGCAGGGTGGCGACTGGGGATCGGCGGTGACCACCGCGCTCGGCGTGCGGCACCCGGACCGCTGCATCGGCATCCACCTCAACATGGTCTCGGTCGGGCCCGGCAAGAACGATGACATGACCGACGCCGAACGGGCCGCGATCGCCGCGCTCGAGGACCACCGGGCATGGGGCATGGGCTACTCGACCCAGCAGTCGACGCGTCCGCAGACGCTCGGGTACGGACTCGTCGACTCGCCCGCCGCGCAGGCCGCGTGGATCGTCGAGAAGTTCTGGGCATGGGCCGATCACTCCGGCCATCCCGAGGACACGTTCACCCGCGACCGCCTGCTCGACAACGTCATGCACTACTGGCTGCCCGCCGCCGGAGCCTCCTCGGCACGCCTCTACTGGGAGAGCTTCAACCGCTTCCGGTCGTCCGAGCCGATCAACGCACCTGCGGGGATGTCGTTGTTCCCCAAGGAGATCTTCCGGCCCTCGCGACGGTGGGCCGAACGGCGCTTCACCGACATCCGCCACTGGCACGAGCTCGACTCCGGCGGCCACTTCGCCGCGTTCGAGCAACCCGACGTCTTCGTCGACGAGGTCCGCTCGTTCTTCCGGATGGTGCGCGACCCCGCGTAGGCGTCGTGCGCGGACGGGAGGGCTCCGGTCGGGCGCGGACGGCGATGGGTCGGCGATGGCCCCCGTCGTCGGCATCGCCGTGGGGGATCGCGGCGATCTAGCGTTCCCGATGTACCGCGACTGATGGGGGTCAGGATGCACGTTGGGATGTCGGCCATCTTCCAGGGCTTCGGCGGTTCGTTGTCGGACCGTGAGGTGTGGGAGGCGGACCTCCGCCTCGCCGACCTCGCCGAACCACTCGGCTTCGAATCGATCTGGAGCGTCGAGCACCACTTCACGGACTACACGATGTGTCCCGACGTGCTGCAGTTCCTGACCTACATGGCCGGCCGGACGAGCACCGTCAAGCTCGGTTCGATGGTGCTGGTGCTGCCGTGGCACGACCCGGTGCGCGCCGCCGAGCAGATCGTGCTGCTCGATCACATGTCCAACGGCCGGCTGATCCTCGGCCTCGGTCGGGGCACCGGCAAGGTCGAGTTCGACGGCTTCCGCGTCGAGATGGCCCAGGCGCGCCAGCAGTTCAAGGAATCCGCCGAGGCCATCCTCGGCGCGCTGGAGACCGGCGTGATGGAGTACCACGGCCAGTACGTCGATCAGCCCCGGGTGGAGCTGCACCCCTCGCCATTGGCGTCGTTCAAGGGTCGAACGTACTCGGCGACGATCTCGCCCGAGTCGGCCGAGATCATGGCCAAGCTCGGCACGGGCGTGCTGATCGTGCCGCAGAAGCCGTGGCGGATGGTGAAGGAGGAGACGGAGGTCTACCGCGCGACCTACCGCGAGGCGATCGGCGAGGAGCCGCCTCCGCCGATCGTCGCCGGTTGGACGTTCGTCGACGAGAACGCCGACCGCGCCGAGGAGCAGGCGCGGACGTGGTTGAGCGGCTACTGGGACTCGGTGATCTTCCACTACGAGTTCGACAAGCCTCACCTCAAGTCGACACCGGGCTACGAGTTCCACGGCCAGATGTACGACCGGTTGAACGAGCCGGGCGGCCAGGAGCGGATGACCGAGTTCTACATCGGTCTGCAGCCGTTCGGCACGCCCGAGCAGGTGTACGAGAAGACGAAGTCGTTCTGCGACCTGGTCGGCGCGGACGGGTACGTCGGAGTCTTCCGATTCGGCGGCATGCCCGCCGACGTCGCCGAGCGCAGCATGCGCCTGTTCGCCCAGGAGGTCATGCCCGAGCTCCAGGCGTTGGCGCCCGCCGCAGACCGGCTCGAGCACATCCGCGCCTGATCAGGCGACGTCGGTGACCGGTTCGGCGTGCCACGGCCGTTCCACGCGATGCCGCGAACCGGTCGTCGCGGGTCACGGCTGTTGGTGGGCGACGAGGGGGAGGACCCGGGTGGCGCCGGCGCTGCGCAGGAGCGCGGCGGCGAGCGTGGCCGTCCAACCGGAGCGGTACGTGCCCGCCACGAGGAGCACGACACCATCGACGTGGTTGCCCTGGCCCAACGTCAGCCGATCGATCAGCTGCTTCAGCCGCGCGCCTGACGACCCGTCGCTCGACGCCGGGCGTCCCGACCACTCGAGCACGTCGGCGACGGGGAGCTTGCCGGCCGCGCCGATCGCCTCGGCGAGCTCGACCGCGTACCGGCCGCCGTCGGGGCCCGGCAACGGCACGACCAGGGTCGGGCGCTCCGGCCACTCCCGCCGCCACTGCCCGAGCACGCGCAGCGCGCCGGCGAGGCTCTCCTCGCCGGCGTGACCCGCGGCCACCTCGCCGATCACCTCCGGCCATGCGGGATCGTCGGCGAACGCGATCGCGCGGCCCTGGTCGGCGCCCGTGATGCGGCCCTTGCGGCCGTTCACGCCGGACGGCCACATCTTGCGCGGCTCGACCACGTTCGAGCTTCCCCGCATCCACAGCCTGGCGGCGTCGACGTCCTCCGCCGCCGGTGTGCCGTCACCGACGACGGGCCGGCCGGTGCAGAACCCGCAGCGCCCGCACGCCGCCGGTTCGGGGTCGTCGAGCGCGAGCTGCAGCTGCTGCATCAGGCAGGCCTGCTTGCGCGCGTAGGTGCGCATCATCTCCGCCTCGACCTCGCGCCCCGCGCGCAACGTCGCGTACTTGGCGGCGTCGAAGGTCCATGGCCGACCCGTCGCCTCCCAACCCTGCCCGCGGCGGACCACCGCGCCGTCCACGGACAGGACGCGCAGCAGCGCCTCGATCCGACCGCGGCGCGCCCCCGTGCTCTGCTCCAGGCTCGGCAACGACGCGGCTCCGGACGCGAGCTGTTCGAGGACCTGCGCGGCCAACGCCGGATCGGGGATCCCGACGGTGGCGAAGTACTCCCACAGCCGTTCGTCCGTCTCGGCCGGGAGCAGGATCGCCACGGCGTCGTCGATCGCCCGCCCGGCCCGCCCGACCTGCTGGTACATCGCGACCGGCGACGACGGGCTGCCGACGTGGATGCAGAACGCGAGGTCGCCCTTGTCGTAGCCCATGCCGAGCGCCGACGTCGCGACGACCGCCTTGACGTCGTTCGCCTGCAGCCGACGCTCGACCTCGGCGCGCGTGTCCGCGTCGTGCTGGCCGGTGTACGAGACGGCGTCGTGGCCTGCGGACTGCAGGAACCCGGCGAGCCGCTCCGCCTCGGCGACGGTGAGCGCGTAGACGATCCCCGAACCGGGGATCTGGCCGAGCGCGCCGGACACCCACGCCCAACGTTCGATCGCGTTCATGCCCGGCAGCGAGTCGAGTCGCAAGCTGGAACGGGCGAGGCTGCCGCGGATCACGCGCGTGTCCGTGCCGAGCTGACCGGCGACGTCGGTGGTGACCCGCGCGTTCGCCGTCGCCGTCGTGGCGAGCACCGGCACGCCGGGCGTGTTCAGCAGGACGGTGGCGATGCGCTGGTAGTCCGGTCGGAAGTCGTGACCCCAGTCCGAGATGCAGTGCGCCTCGTCGATCACGACCAGCCCGAGCCGTCCGGTCAGTTCCCCGAGCTTGGCGGTGAACGACGGCGAGGCGAGCCGTTCCGGCGAGATCAGGATCACGTCGATCGTGTTCGCACGCATCCGCTCGTAGACCGCGTCCCAGTCGTCGTGGTTGGTCGAGTTGATCGTCGCCGCGGTGACGCCGGCCCGGGCCGCGGCGTCGATCTGATCGCGCATCAGGGCGAGCAGCGGCGAGACGACGAGGGTCGGGCCCCGGCCGGCGGCGCGGTTCGCCCTGGTCGCCGCCCAGTACACCGCAGACTTGCCCCACCCGGTCGCCTGGACCACGAGCACCCGGCCGCGGTTGGTGACGAGCTCGACGACGGCGTCGGCCTGCCCGTCCCGTGCGGTCGCCGACGATCCGGCCATGTCGACGAGGACCTCGCGCAGCGCCTCCTCGGCATCGTGCTGGCTGATCGGGGACAACACCTCGTCGGTCACCCACCCATCGTGCCGTGCGCCGCGCCAGACCCACCCGCGACGGTCCTGCGGAGTCTGCGCAGCGAGCACCCGGATGCGATGCTTGGCTCGTCGATCGGGGGATCGAGCGGCGTTCGAGCACATGGGGGTGACGATGCGGGTCGGGTTCATCGGGACCGGGACGATGGGCGCACCGATGGCGCTGCGCCTGGTCGAGGCGGGGCACGACGTCGCCGTCTTCGATCGGGTGTCCGCAGCGACGACACCGGTCGTCACGGCAGGGGCGACGCTGGTGGCGAGTGCGGCCGCGGCAGCGTCGGGGGCGACCTGCGTGTTCCTGTCGCTCCCCACGCCGGCCGACGTCGAGGCGGCGGTCACCGGGGAGCTCGGCGTGCTCGCCGCATCGTCGCGTCCGACCCATGTGGTCGACGTCTCGACGAGCTCGCCCGACGTCGTCCGCCGGCTCCACGTGGCGTGCGCAGCGGTGGGCGTGGTGTTCATGGACGCGCCGGTGTCGGGCGGCCGGGCGAAGGCGCAGACCGGCGAGCTGAGCGTGATGGTGGGCGGTGCCGACGGCGACGTGGCCGCCATCGAGCCGCTGCTGCGGGCGTTCGCCGCGCAGGTCTTCCACGTCGGGCCGTGCGGGTCGGGCACCGTCGCCAAGCTCGTCAACAACCAGCTGTTCCTCGCCGGCAGCGTGCTGGTCCAGGAGGCGTTCGTGCTCGGCGCCGCGGCCGGCCTGGAGCCGGCGGCGCTGCACCGGATCCTGAAGGCGAGCTCGGGCGGACCGTACGCGGTGCTGGCGCCGCTGCTGCTGGGGCGGGCGTTCGACGACGTCATCTTCCGCCTCGACATCGCCACGAAGGACCTCTCGTTGGCGGTTCAGGCAGCGGAGGAGCTCGGCGTCGACGTGCCCGCGAGCGCGGCGGCGCTCCAGGTCTACCGCGACGCGCTGGACGCCGGGCTCGGCACCCTCGCGTTCCACGCCACGCTCCAGCAGCTCGAGCACTCGGCCGGTGTCGAACTGCCGGCGCTGACCCGGCAGCCGAGGCCGGCGTGAGCAGGTCCGCGATCGCCGACCGAATCGCGTCCGTCGACCTGTCCGCCGACGAGACGTTCCGCAACGGATTCCCCCACGGCCACTTCCGCTGGCTGCGCGACGACGCTCCGATCGCCTGGCACGAGCCGACGCTGCGCACGCCCGACGGCGAGGGCTTCTGGGTCGTGACGCGGTACGCCGACGTTGCCGCGGTGCTGCGCGATCCGGACGTGTTCTCGTCCGATCGCGGTGGGCGTCGCGAGCGCGGCGGCACGGCGATCAAGGACGAGCGCACCGCCGGGACGATGCTCAACCAGACCGACGACCCGCAGCACCAGCGGCTGCGCTCGCTCGTCAACCGCGGCTTCACCGCGCGCGCCGTCGGCGCCCTCACCGGCGAGCTGCGCAGCAGGGGAGCGGCGATGCTCGATGCCGTCGGCGACGAGCCGTTCGACTTCGTCAGGGTGTTCGCGCGTGAGCTGCCGTCCCAGGCGATCTGTCTCGTGCTCGGCGTGCCCGCCACCGATCAGCCGCAGTTGCTCGACTGGCTGGACGCCGGCGTGGAGGACGACTCGCCATCCATCCTGTCCGTCGACTCCATGCGCCGCATCCGCACGTATGCCACGGATCTCATCGCCCACAAGCGCGCCGAGCCCGATGCGGGGATCATGTCGACGATCGTGCACGCCCGCGACGAGACCGGCAGCGGCCTCAGCGACAACGAGCTGATCGCCTTCTTCGCGCTGCTGTTCCCGGCCGGGGCGGAGACGACGCGCAGCGCGCTGGCAGGCGCGGTGCAGGCGTTCACCGATCAGCCCGACGAGCTCGAGCGGCTCCGCGACGATCCGTCGCTGCTGGCGCCGGCGGTCGAGGAGATCATCCGCTGGACGACACCGTCGATCTACAAGCGTCGTACCGCGCGCGACGACGTGGAGCTCGCCGGCGTACCGATCGCCGGCGGCGACAAGGTGACGTTCTGGGAGATGTCCGCCAACCGCGACGAGCGCGTCTTCCCCGACCCGTTCCGCTTCGACGTCGGGCGCACGCCGAACGCGCACCTCGGCTTCGGCTGGGGCGCGCACTTCTGCCTCGGCGCGAGCCTCGCCCGGCTGGAGATCCGGCTGACCCTCGAGCTGCTCATCGACCGCGACGTGCGCATCGAGGCCGCGGGCCCGACGTCGTGGATGCCCAACAACCGGCTGCTCGGGCTGAAGAGCCTGCCCGTGCGCCTCGTCCCCCGGAGGTCGGCATGACCGATGACGAACGCTTCGACCGCGGGCGCCAGCTCGCCCAGCGACTGCTCGCCGGAGCACCACCCGGGCGCCGGCTGCCGAAGGAGATGACGCGCTACACGATGGCCCACCTGTTCGGCGACGTGTGGCAGGGCGACGATCTCGAGCTCGAGCAGCGCTCGCTGATCACCTGCACGGTGCTGGTCGCGCTCGGTCGTGAGCCGGAGCAGCGCCTCCACTTCCGTGGCGCGCGGAACCTCGGCATCGAGCGCGCCACGCTCGAGGCGATGATCACGCACGTCGCCCACTACGCGGGCTGGCCGGTCGCGGTCAGCGCGCTGCGGGTGCTCGACGAGACGTGGGAGGAGATGGACGCGCAGGACGCCGCGAGCGGTCCGACCTGACCGATCCGACCGGCGACGACCGGTCCGCCTGGCGATGACCGGTGCGGCGATGAGTTCGTGCATCGCCGATCGTCGTACCCGCCAGAGGATCCACTTCGAGGAGGGACGCGCGATGACGATCGTTGACCTGAGGCCTGCGGCCGAGCTGATGGCGAACCTCGTCCGGAACGTTCCGGACGAGCAGCTCGCCCACCCGACGCCGTGCGCCGCCACGAACCTGGGCGGCCTGATCGACCACGTGCGCGGGTTCGCGGCGGCGTTCGCCGCTGCGGCGACGAAGACCGTCGACGGCCGCAGCTCCCGGGCGCCGTCGGCAGACGCGTCGCAGCTCGGCGACTCCTGGCGGACCGAGATCCCGGTCGCTGTCGCGCACCTCGCCGAGGCGTGGCGTGACCCCGCCGCCTGGGACGGGATGACCCGTGCCGGCGGCCTGGACCTCCCGAGCGCGATGGCTGGTGTGATCGCCCTCGACGAGCTCGTGCTCCACGGATGGGACATCGCCACGGCGAGCGGTCAGCCGTGCGGCTGGGATCAGGCGACGCTGGAGGCCGTGCACGCGTTCGTCCAGCAGTTCTCCGCCCCCGAGGCGGCCGACCAGCGGGCCGGGCTGTTCGGTCCCGTGGTGCCCGTGCCCGACGACGCACCGCTGCTCGACCGTGTGCTCGGCCTCAGCGGCCGCGATCCCGCCTGGAGCCCGCCTCCCCCTGCCTGACCGCCCGCGTGGCCACGCGCGTCCACGCGCATCCACCCACTCGGCCTGGGTGGGCGCGGTTCCGGCGAGATGTCGCAGGTTTCGCGCCCACTCGGCCTGGGTGGGCGCGGTTCCGGCGAGATATCGCAGGTTTCGCGCCCACTCGGCCTGGTGGGGTTTGCCGGGGGTTCGCCGCGCGGCGGCGTGGGCGGTCAGGGGCGACGGCCGAGGAAGGCGAGCAGCTTGGTCTGCACGTCCGCGTCGTCGGGCACGGGTGTGCGCGGCCCGTAGTGGCCGCTGGCGCGCAGCATCTCGTCCATCGGCTCGACGCCGCTGAGCATGCGCTGCGCCTCATCGGCGTCGATCGTCTCGTCGATGCCCGCCGCCCGGGCGAGGTCCCAGGTGTGCACGAGCACGTCGCCGGTGACGAACATGTCGATCGCCGCCGCCAGCGGGTGCTGCCCGGCCTGCGGGTGCGCGAACACCCGGTCCGCGGTCGCGGGGTCGTCGAGGACCGCCTGGATCGCGTCGTTCATCGTGGTCCACGCGCTCTGGGGATCCTCGGCGAACGACGGTCCGCTCGGCAGGTCCAGCCCGGCTCCTGCGTGCAGCAGCCCCGGCACCCAGCCGACCAGGTGTCCCACCACGTCGCGGGTCACCCAACCGTCGCACGGCGCGGGCCGATCCCAGCCGTCCGCGGGGACCTCGGCCACCGCCCGGGTGAACCGGCCGGCCACCTTCCGGTAGCGATCGGCGATCGCTGCCGTCGCTGCCGCCGCCTCGTCTGGCGCCGCCGGCACGTCGATCGTGGTGGCCGCCTGTGCAGCCTCAGCGGCGTGGTCAGGGTGGTGGTCGTGTGATGTCGTCTCGTTCATGGTTGCCTCCTTGCCCCACGTCGAAGCTGACGGGGCGATCTCGACATGCGACGTTCGCACATCACCGGATCCGCGTGACCGTCTGACGGAGAGGTCGCCGATCGCCGGCGATCAACGTCGACGCTCGGGAGGGGGCACGAGCCCTTCTGGTCATCATCCGACGGAGCGACGCTCGGTCGGAAGCTGACTGGTAGCGGCGCCAACGGGGCGCGACACCACCGGGTCGGCACCGCCGGGCCCGCACCGCCGGCCAGTCGGCAGGCGATCGAGCTGGCACCTGGTCGAGCTGGCACCTGGTCGAGCCGGCACGCGCTCGACGGGATTCGCTCGGTGAAGTCTCGGTGGCGGCCGGCCCCTACGCTCGGCCCGCTTGCCCACTGTCCCTGGAGGACGCACCGTGACCTTGCCCCTCGCCGATGTCCGCGTGCTCGAGGTGTCCTCGGGCATCTCCGCAGCCTTTGCCGGTCGCATGTTGCGCGGCTACGGCGCCCACGTCCGCCACGTCGCGGTGCCGGGGGTCGTGCCGCTGACGGCCGACGAGGCGACGTACCTCCACGCCGGCAAGGTGCACGAGCACGAGCCGGCCGACTGGGATGCGCTGTTCGCCGCGGCCGACGTCGTGCTCAGCGATCGCCAGCCGAGCCAGCTCCGCGACCTCGGGCTCGACTGGCCGGCCGTCCGTGCTCGCCATCCCCACCTCGTCGTCGTGTCCGTCACCCCGTTCGGCCTCACCGGGCCCTACGCCGACTTCCGTGCGGCCAGTGCCGTGTCGTTCGCGATGGGCGGGATCATGTCGCTCACCGGCGACGCCGAGCGCACGCCGTTGGTCACCGGCGGCCGTCAGGCCGACAAGCTCGCCGGCCTGAACGCCTTTGCCGTTGCCGTCACCTGCTGGTACGGACGCCAACGCCACCGTGCGGGGGAGCTCGTCGACCTGTCGGCGCAGGAGTGCGCGGCGGGGATGCTCGAGCTGTACGGCCCCTCGACGGCCACCGGCGGCCCCGTCCTGCCGCGCCTCGGGAACCACACCCGCGCCCAGTGGGGCGTGTACCCGTGCCTCGACGGTTGGGTCGGCGCGTTCTGCCTCGAGCGCCAGGTGCCCGGTCTGTTCCGTCTGCTCGGTGACCCCGAGCTGTCGCAGCCGCGCTTCGCCGATCCGTTGCTGCGCATGGATCCGCTCGTCGAAGAAGAGCTGACCCTGAAGATGTACATGTGGACCATGGACAAGACCAAGGACGAGCTGCTCGCCGCC
>JAODBQ010000188.1 GCA_025464045.1 Ilumatobacteraceae bacterium | reverse complement strand
GGGGCACGCACCTGGATCCACCGCGACGACCACGTCGCTGCGTCGTGGGCGACCGACGACCTCACTGACGAGCAGGAGCTCCAGCCCGGCGTGCTCGCGGTCCCCGTCCCCGGGCACACCAAGGGTTCCGTCGTCTTCCTCCTCGACGAGACCTGGCTCTTCACCGGCGACTCCCTGGCCTGGAGCGACGACGACCACGACCTGATCGCGTTCCGTGGCGCCTGCTGGTACTCGTGGGCTGCGCAGACGGACTCGCTCGCCCGTCTCGCCGAGCGGCACCGCTTCGCCGCCGTGCTCCCGGGCCACGGCGGTCGCCACCGCGGTGATCCCGACGAGCTCCACGCCCGCCTGCTGCGACTCGTCGTCCGGATGCAGACCTGAGCCTGCGACGGTTCAGGACATCGAGCGGTCCATGGCAGCGCGCGCACCCACGCACCGCCGAGCATCGGACCACCGGTGGCGTTGCCGTCGGCTCGGCCCCGCGCGGTCACGATACGTTCCCGGTATGAAGGACTGGTCGGCCCTGGAGCACGCCGCGGCTGCGATGCGACGGCTCAATCGCGCGGTCGCCACGTTCGACGTTCCCGATGCCGAGCTGCACGAGATCGCGCGCACCGCGATGGAGCTGTCACGACGACTCGAGGCGGGGCAAGCGCGCGACAAGCACGACGACATCGCGACGTTGCCGTCCTTCCCGGCTGCCGCCGATCCGCCGCCCCCGGCCTTCGACGCGGACGCGCTCGAGTTCGACGCGTTCTCGCTCGGCGGTGGGCGGCTCAACCCGTCCTCGATCGGAATCGACTTCCGCCGGGACGGATCCCGTGCGGTGAGCGCGCGTTGCACGGTGCACGGCATGTTCCAGGGGCCGCCGGGGCGTGTCCACGGCGGCGTGCTCGCCCTCATCGTCGACGAGCTCATGGCACTCGTGAACCGCCTCGCCGGGCGGCGGGCGTTCACCGTCCGATTGCAGGTTCACCTGCGCGCACCGGCACCCGTCGACGTCGAGCTCACCTTTCGGGCGTGGGAGCACCTGGTCGACGGACGCAAGATCGTGATGCGCGCCGAGGGCGGCGTCGCCGGCGCGCTGATCGTCGAGGCGGACGCGCTGTTCGTCGAGGTCGCCGCGCCCGCCGACACCGACCCGACGACGGCCCGATGACGCTCCCCCGTCCGACCGGTTCCGTCGGGCTACGGCCAGGCCCGCCAGACGGTGATGTCGATGCCGATGACCGGCCCGGGTGGCGGCTCGCGCACGTACTGCGGGTACTTGGCCGCGAGCAGCTCCAGTGCGGCGTCGCGCTCCGGTCCGCCGCGGACGATGCGACCGGTCCCGTCGGTCCGCACCCACCACAGTTGCGTCCAGTCCTCCTCGTAGCGGTCGACCACGAGCGATGCCGTCGGGTTCGCCTCGAGGTTGCGGATCCGTTGCAGCCGAAACGACGACTTCGGCTTGGCGTCGACAGCGCTGTAGATGATCTCCCCGCTGAGCACGATGCAGCACGGCACCACGTGTGCACGTCCATCGGCGCTCGTGGTGGCCAGGTGGGCGACCCGCGCCTCCGCCACCCGGCGCCGCATCACCTCCTCGTCCACCAGCGCCGACCTACGCGCCGATCAGAACGGCGGCGGACCGAGGATCTCGATGCCACCGTTCTTCTGCGCCGACGCCTGCACGCGGCGCATGTCCACCGGCCCTGCCGCGATCGCACGGTCGTCGTCGCTCGCCACCGGCTCGCTGGCGTCCCAATAGAACGCCTGGCAGCAGCCGGGTGCGTGGAGGCACAGCAGCCGAGCGCCGGCCGGTCCGGAGACCATGAAGGCGTGCGGGACGCCGCGCGGCGCGTTGGCGATGCCGCCGACGCCGACGGTGTGCTCCACCCCGTCGAGGTGCATCCGGATCTCGCCCTCGAGCACGATCATCGTCTCGTCGGAGTCGGGATGGATGTGCAGCGGCGTGAGCTTGCCGTGGTCCATCCGGTCCTCGAAGAGGAGGAACGCGCCACCGGTCTCCTCTGCGGTCGCCTTCCAGATGTGGAGACCACCACCGAAGAACCAACGGCGCTCGCCGTCCTCGCTCCCCCGAACGAACGGCTCGCGTGTTGCGCTTGCGTGTGGGCTCATGGGATCCGTCCCTTCATGGGACGCATGTCCCACGAGGAGACTCGCATACCATGAAGGCGATGTCAACGCCCTACGAGGTCACCGGTCGCGCGACCCAGAAGACGAGGACGCGGAACGCGCTCGTCGCCGCCGCCCGCGACCTCGTCGCCGACGGTGTCACGCCCACGGTCGAGGACGCCGCCGCGGCCGCGTGCGTCTCGCGGACCACCGCCTACCGCTACTTCCCGAACAAGCGCGCGCTGCTCCTCGCCGCCCACCCCGAGATCGCGGCGACGTCGATGCTGCCGGTGGATCCGCCGTCTGACCCGGCAGGGCGACTCGAGGCCGTCGTGCGCAACTTCAGCGCGATGATCCTCGACACGGAGGCGCAGCAGCGCACGATGCTGCGCTTGTCGCTCGAGACGAACGCCGCCGAACGAGAGACGCTCCCCCTGCGCCAAGGTCGGGCGATCGGATGGATCGCCGAGGCACTCGACGTCCTCCGCGGCAACTTGTCCGACGCGCAGCTCCACCAGCTCGTGCTCAGCATCCGCGCCACCATCGGCATCGAGGCCATCGTCTGGCTCGTGGACATCGCCGGACTCTCACGCGACGACGCCGTCGCCCTCACGCACTGGTCCGCCCAGGCGCTCCTCCGCCAGGCAACCACCGATCCTCCGCCGACACCCGCCCGGTCCCGCACGCGGCGTCGCCCGGCGAAGGCCGCGTCGTGACCGCGACGAAGGCGATGGACGGTCGGCGATGGACGTCGAACAGACGTTGATCGCGGCGCGTTCATGGGCGTCTCGTTGGCGATGAGCGTCACCACGGTCCCTCGACCATCAGCGGTTCCTCCGCCACTGACGGAACCGTGGCGCGGTGGTAGGCATCGCAGCGTGGACGAACGAATCGCGCTCGACGGGCGGATCCTGCACCCGGCCGGCGACGGCGTGGTCTATGGCCCGGGGTCGACTGCGCAGCACCTCGCCGGGCTGATCGCGCGGATGGGCCGCACGCGCCCGTTCCTCGTGACGACCGGTTCGGTGGTCCGCGCAGGGCTCGATGCCGAGGTCGTCGCCGCGCTCGGGGTCGAACCTGTCGGGGTGTTCGACGGCTCGGTGGAGCACACGCCGGCACCGGTCGTGCTGGCGGCGACGGCTGCCGCGCGCGACGCGGACGCGGACTGCCTCGTCAGCCTCGGCGGCAGCTCCGTCGTCGACCTCACCAAGGGCGTCGCACTCGTCCTCGCCGCCGGCGACGAGGTCCTGCAGCGTCGGGTGGACCGGTCACTCCTCGATCGCCCGAAGCTGCCCCACGTCTCGCTCCCGACCACGTTGTCGGGTGCGGAGTTCACGGGCGTCGCCGGGATCACGGACCCGACGAGCAGCGTGAAGCGCGCGTACATGCACCCGACGCTCGCGCCGCGATGGGTCGTGCTCGACCCGCTGCTCGCACGGGCGACGCCGGCTGCCCTGTGGTCGGCAACCGGGATGAAGGTCCTGGCGGACACGATCGAGGTGCTGTGCTCGCGGCTGGCCACACCGATGTCCGACGCCGTTGCGCTCGGGGCGCTGGCGATCCTCGACGAGCACCTCGTGACGTCGACGTCCGACCCGGAGAACCTCGTCGCCCGTGGCTGGAGCCAGTTCGCGGTGGCGATGGTCTTGCCGCAACTCGTGGGTGTCGGGCTCGGGCTCGTGGCCGCGCTGCGCCACCAGCTCGGCGGCGGCCTGGGTGTGCCGCACGGCGTCGCCTCGACCATCGTCCTGCCGCACGTGCTTCGCTGGAACGCCGCGGACGCAGCCCGACCGCTGCGCCGGGCAGCGGCGGTGATGGGGCTCGGCGACGGCGACGCGGTCGTCGCACGGCTCGAGTCGCTGACGGACCAGCTCGGCCTGCCGCGACGACTGCGCGACGTCGGCGTGCGCCGGGAGGACTTCTCCCGCGTCGCCGAGCACGTCCTCCACGACGCTGCCCTGAGCACCAACCCGAGAGACGTACCAGACGTCGATGCCGTCGTCGAGGTGCTCGACGCCGCGTTCTGAGCACGTCGGCCACGTGCCGTCCGGACGTCGGCGAGCTCGCTGCAGTTCAACGGCTCGACCACCACGCTGTTCATGTCGTGCGCATCGCCGCACGGCGCACCCGACGGCTCGACTGCGGCGGACGACCCCGCGTGCCCGCCACGGACGGATGTCGTAGGGTGACGCTGGTTGGTCCTGGGGGCAGCCACGGAGGGGGCTCGCATGGCAGATGACTACGTCATCGGCATCGGCACGGTCGGCGCTGGTCTGTGGATCGGGTACGGCGCGGGGCAGCGCTGGCGGCACGTCCAGCACGGTCCTCCGACGGAGGGCAACTGCCGTGCCCTCGCCGTCGAAGCTCGTCGTCCCGGTGAGATCTGGGCGTCAGCGGACCGGGTCGGTCTGTTCCGATCGAACGACAACGGCGGTCGGTGGGACCGGGTCGGCACCGACATCGACCGCGACATCTGGTCGATCTGCCTCGACCCGCACGACGATCAACGCATCTACGTGGGCACCTCCCCCGGGATCTTCCGGTCCGAGGACGGCGGCCAGTCGTTCGAACCGCTCGACACCTCGATCAGCGCCGACTGCCCGATCGGCGTGTCGCGCACGACGAACGTGGCGGTGGATCCGACCGATCCCCGCGTCGTGTGGGCATCGGTCGAGGTCGACGGGCTGCACCGTTCCAACGATGGAGGCGACACCTGGGCCTCGCTCGGACAGCTCGGACCCGCCGAGTTCTACAACGACGTCCACGGGTTGGCGACGAGTCGCACGGCCGATGGTTGCGAGCTGCTGGTGACGACACCGTTCGGGCTCGGTCGGTCCAGGGACCAGGGTGCGTCGTTCCAGTGGCGCGAGTTCGACAAGTTCGAAGGTTCGAAGTTCGACTTCGCCTACTCGCGCTGCGTGCGCGCGCCCTGGGACGACGTGATCGTCGTGTGCGTCGGCGACTACGTCCCCGGCCGAGTTGGTGCACTCGAGATCAGCCGCGACGCGGGGACGACGTGGACCCGCGAGCCACTGCCGGTCACGCCCAACTCGACGATGTACTGGCTGGCCACGCACCCGGAGCTCCCGGGCACGATGGTCGCGACGTCGCTGTTCGGCCAGGTGTTCGTCTCGGACGACTCCGCCGAGAGCTGGCGCAAGCTCGACCGCGAGTTCAGCGAGATCCGCGCCATCGCCCTCATGCCGGCGGCCTGAGCAGCGGCTCGCCGTCGGCGAGCTCGACGGCACGCCGCACACGGCGCAGCCGCAGGTGAGCGCGACGCGAACGATCGGTGAACTCCCGGGATCGCGGTGATCGTCGGGAGCGGGTGGTTGCAGACTCGGTGCGATGTCGGGCGACTCGCGGCGGATCCCGACCAGTCGGCGCGACGTGCTGAGGTCAGTCGGCGCCGCCTCGGCA
>JAODBQ010000172.1 GCA_025464045.1 Ilumatobacteraceae bacterium | reverse complement strand
GGAGCGGATCACCTCCACCCGCGGCCGCTCGATCACCTCGCTGCAGGCCGTGTACGTGCCCGCCGACGACTACACCGACCCGGCGCCGTTCACCACCTTCACCTTCCTCGACGCCACGACGGAGCTCAGCCGCCAGATCGCCTCGCTCGGCATCTACCCGGCCGTGGATCCGCTCGCGTCGACGTCGACCATCCTCCAGCCGGAGGTCGTCGGCGAGCGTCACTACGACGTCGCCCGCCGGGTGCAGGAGATCCTGCAGCGCTACAAGGAGCTGCAGGACATCATCGCCATCCTCGGTCTCGACGAGCTGTCCGAAGAGGACCGCCTCACCGTGTCGCGTGCCCGCAAGGTGCAGCGCTTCCTCAGCCAGCCGTTCTACGTGGCCGAGGTGTTCACCGGCGTCAGCGGCGAGACGGTGCCGGTGGCCGAGACCGTCGAGAGCTTCGAGGCGATCGTCAACGGCGAGCTCGACGACACGCCCGAGCAGGCGTTCCTCAACGTCGGTGGTGTGGAGCAGGTGCTCGCCAAGGCGAAGACCCTGCAAGAGGGCGCCGGCTGACCATGGCGACGATGCAGGTGGAGCTGGTGTCGCCGGAGCGGGTGCTGTTCTCCGGTGAGGCCACCCAGGTCATCACCCGCATCCTCGGCAGTGGCGAGATCGCCTTCCTGCCGGGGCATGCGCCGTTCCTCGGCGCGCTCACCGAGAACCACACGCGGATCACGTTGGAGGACGGCACCGTCCTCGACGTGGCCGTGCACGGCGGGTTCGTGCAGGTCAGCAACAACACGGTCTCGATCCTCTCGGACGTGGCCGAGCTCGGTGAGCACATCGACCGGGCACGCGCCGCGTCCGCCAAGGAGCGCGCCGAGCAGGCGTTGCAGCACGAGGGCGATGCGGACGCGGAAGCGGCGCTGGCGCGGGCACATGCCCGGCTGAACGCCAGCGGCGGACTCGGCGGCACGTCCGCCGGCAACCACTGATCGGCGACTGATCGCGGGTTCGTCGGCTGCGGCCGGCCGGCCGTTCCGACGGGTTTGTCGCCGGGCGTAGGTTGAGGCGCATGGCCACCGCGTATCCGTTCACCTCCGCACTCGTCACGGGTGCGTCCAGCGGCATCGGCGAGGCGATGTCGCGCGCCCTCGCCGCCGCGGGGGTGCCCCAGGTGATCGTCGCCCGGCGCGCCGACCGGCTGGCGCAGCTCGCCGCGGCGCTGCCCGACGTCGAGGTGCTCGCTGCCGATCTCAGCACGCCCGAGGGCGTCGCCGCGGTGGCGGCGCGGATCGTCGACGCGCGTCGGCCGATCGACCTGCTCGTCAACAACGCCGGGTTCGGCACGAGCGGCATGTTCGCCGAGCTCGACCCCGATCGGCTGGACGAGGAGGTCCGCCTCAACGTCGGGGCGCTGACCCGCTTGAGCCGGGCCGCACTGGGTGTGATGGTGCCCCGCCGGCGCGGCTTCCTGCTCAACGTCAGCAGCGTCGTCAGCTTCCAACCCGGCCCGCGGCTGGCCGTGTACGCGGCGACGAAGGCCTACGTGACGAGCCTCTCCGAGAGCCTGCACGAGGAGGTGCGCGGCACCGGGGTGAAGGTCACCGCCCTGTGCCCCGGCCTGACCCGCACCGAGTTCCAGAGCGTCAGCAGCACCTCCGACGTCACGTCGCGGATGCCGGCGATGCTGTGGCAGAGCGCGGCCGAGGTCGCCGAGACCGGGCTGCGCGACGTCGCCCACGGCCGGGCGCTGTCCATCCCCGGGCCGATGAACAAGAGCATGGTGGCGGCGAGCGGGATGACCCCGCGGGGCCTGCTGCGGCGGGTGTCGGGGATGGTGCGGGTCTGAACCTCGGCCGTGCGCAGGCCGTGGAGGCCGTGCGCAGGGTCGCCCGATCGGGTCGAACATGTCCGTCGGGGTGCGCGCGCGCAGACAGGACACAACGTCGTGATTATCGTTCGGCCAGCGGGCGGACATGGACGAGCCTCTTGGAGGACCAAGCGTGTCAACTGAAACGAACACCACTGATCTCGACGCGGTCGAACCGTCGCCGACTGGAAGTCGCCGGGCGCTGCTCGGCAAGGGAGCGATGGCTGCGGCCGTCGCCGCCACGGCCGGCCTCGCGGTCAGCCGCAACGCCTCTGCCGCGACGGGCGCCCCGCTCGTCATGGGCGTGCCGCTGAACGACAGCGCCCCGGGTACGACCGACACCGGCCTCATCGGTGGATCGAGCCTCGTCGTCACCGACGGCAAGACGAGCGGGTCGGGTTCCGGGGCGAGCCTCGTGGGCGCGTCCGTCGTCGGCAAGCAGACCGTCGCCGCCAGGGTCGGCACCCTCGGATCCAACACCGGCGAGAACGGCTTCGGTCTCTGGGGTGAGCACACCAGCACCACCGTCGCCGGCACCGGCGTGTTCGGCGCGTCGAGCAACGGCCCCGGCGTCGTCGCTCGCGGCACCGTCGCCGACCTCGAGGCCGACGGCAGCGGCAGGCTGATCTTCACCAAGGACGCCTTCGCCGGCGTGGCCCCGACCGGCACCAGCGTCGTCGGCACGCTCGCCCGCGACGTCGACGGCAGCCTGTGGTACAGCCCGAAGGCAGGCACCTGGGTGAAGCTCGCGAGCGTCACCTCGGCGGCCAGCGCAGGCTCGTTCCACGTCGTCGCACCGGTGCGCGTGTACGACTCGCGCCTCGCGGCACCGACGCAGGGCAAGCTGTCCACGGGGCAGAGCCGGGTCGTCAGCATCGCCGACGCCCGCAACGAGGTCTCCGGCCTGGTCACGACGGCGAACGTCGTGCCCGTCGGAGCGACGGCAGTCGTCGCCAACCTCACGGTGACCGAGACCGAGGGCGAGCTCGGCGGGTTCCTGTCGGTCGTGCCCGGCGACGCCACCGCGCTCAGCGGATCGTCGATCAACTGGTCCGGGCCGAACCAGAACATCGCCAACGGCCTCACCGCGAAGATCGCGGCCGACCGCACCGTCAAGGTGTTCTGCGGCGGCATCCCGACCCCGCGGACCCACTTCGTCATCGACGTCAGCGGCTACTGGATCTGATCCGAACACGGTCCCGTTCCGTCGCAGCGTGGCGACGGAACGCCGACCGTTCACGAATCGTGGTCGATCGACCACGTCGTGCCCGTTGGGGCGCGCGGCGTGACCTAGGGTTTCCTTCACTCATTCAGCGCTGAAGGGAACACACATGGACGACGCCAGGATCCACGA
>JAODBQ010000155.1 GCA_025464045.1 Ilumatobacteraceae bacterium | reverse complement strand
AGGAGGTGGTCCACGAGTGGCGTACGTCCCGGCGTGATCTGGCCGCGACGTCGCCAGGGGACACCTCGATCCGACCGCTCGGTGATGTCCGCATCGTCGACATGACCTGGGTGTGGGCAGGCCCGTTCGCGACGATGCAGCTCGCCTACCTCGGCGCTGAGGTGATCAAGATCGAGTCGCCGACCCGGATCGACCTCGTGCGTCGCCTCGGTCCCTACGCGGGTGGGATCACCGGGACCAACCGCTCCGGCTACTTCAACCAGTACAACCAGGGCAAGCAGAGCATCGCCCTCGACCTCGCCACCGTGGCCGACCGCCAGCTGCTCGACGGCCTGATCGCCAAGAGCGACCTGATCGTCGACAACATGCGCAGCGGCGCGCTGGCCCGGATGGGCTACGACGACGCCCGGCTGCACACGATCAACCCGCGCCTGATCGCGACCGCCATCAGCGGCTTCGGCGAGAGCGGACCGGACCGGGACCGCGCTGCGTACGGCGCGATCATCAACAGCCTCTCCGGCGTCGCCGAGATCACCGGGCCCGTCGGTGGCGGGCCGGTCGACCTGCAGCTCTCGCTCGCCGATCCCTGCTCCGGCCTGCACGCCGCGATCGGGATGCTCGCCGCGCTGTACCGGCAGCGCGTCACTGGCCGCGGCGGACGGGCCGACTGCGCGATGGTCGAGGCGTGGATCGCCGCCTGCCCGTGGGGCGTGCTCGCCGCGTCCTCCGGGGAGACGCCCGAGGCGGTCGGCAACCGCGACGCCGTGCTCTGCCCGAACGGAGTGTTCCCCTGTGCCGGCGTGGACGAGTGGGTGGCGCTCGCGGTCGACGGTGACGAGCAGTTCACCGCGCTCGCCGATGTGCTCGGCCTGCCAGAGCTGGCGGCCCACCCGCGGTTCGCCACCGTCGAGGCGCGCCGGGCCGACGAGGGCGCGCTGGAGGAGCTGATCGCCAGCTGGACGATCACGAGGACGCCCGCGGAGGTCGTGGCGCTGCTCTCCAGCCGCGGCCTGCCAGCGGCGCGCGTCGACCGGATGGACGACGTGCTCGCATCGGCGCAACTCGCCGATCGACGGTTCTTCACCGAGCTGGACCACCCCGAGGTCGGCCCGCTGCGCCTCGCCGGGCCGCCCTACCGGGCGTCACGCTCGCCGATCGGTCCGACGCGGCCGGCCCCACAACTCGGCCAGCACACCGACGAGGTCCTCCACCGCATCCTCGGCATCGACCCCGCCGAGCGTCCCACCAGCTGAACCCCGCCGACACCCATGCTCTCGAAGCCGGGGCGTTGCGCCCGGGGAGAGTGGGGGGTGGCCGAACGTCAGCCGAGTGCGGGGCTTCCCCACGTCGGGTGCGGGTGGCCGTCGACGGAGGTCACGAAGTGGCAGGCGACCCAGCGGTCGTCGCCGACGTCGCGCCACTCCGGCACCGTGGTGCTGCACACCTCCTGCGCGTACGGGCACCGGGGATGGAACACGCAACCCGACGGCGGATGGGTGGGGCTGGGGATCTCGCCGGTGAGCAGGATGCGGTGGCGGACGCGGTCCGACGGCGGCACGACCTCGGGCTCCGCGGAACGCAGCGCGGCGGTGTACGGGTGGAGCGGTTGATCGAGCACCTCGTCCGTCGGCCCCAGCTCCATCAGCTTGCCGAGGTACATCACGCCGATCCGATCGGAGATGTGCGCGACGACGGCGAGGTCGTGGCCGATGAACAGCACCGACAGCCCGAACTCCACCTTCAGTGCCGCGAACATGTTCAGCACCTCGGCCTGCACCGACACGTCGAGCGCCGAGACGGCTTCGTCGAGGACGAGGAGCACCGGATCGAGCACCAGCGCCCTGGCGATGTTGACGCGCTGCTTCTGGCCGCCGGAGAGCTCGTGCGGGTAGCGGTCGCGGAAGCTGGTGTTCAGCCCGACCCTGCTGAGCAGCAGATCGACCCGGTCGAGCGCCGCCGGCGTGGCCAGGCCCTGCACCTCCAACGGCTCGCGCAGGCTGTTGATGATCGTCTTGCGCGGATCCAGCGCGCTCGTCGGGTCCTGGAAGACGATCTGGAAGCGTCGCCGCAACTGCTTCAGCTGGCGACGCGACATCGCGCTGATCGGCTTGCCGTCGAAGTGCACCCGTCCGCTCGTCGGCTCGACGAGGCGCATCACCGCGCGCCCGATCGTCGACTTCCCGGAGCCGGATTCACCGATCAGGCCGAACGTCTCACCGCGCCGGATCTGCAGCGACACACCGTCGACGGCACGCACGGGATGCTTGCCCTGGCGGGCCTTGTAGTGCACCTTCAGACCATCGATCGCGAGGATCTCGCCCGACCGGTCGACGGCAGGAACCACGGAGGTCGCGGACGGCTTCGGCTCCGTCATGACGCCGGGCTCCGGTGCGGATCGCCGCTGACGCCGACGAGGTCGAGCTCGCCGTGGCGCACACAGCGGACGCTTCCCCCTGTGCGCGACGGCAGGAGGACCTGCGGTTCGGCGCACACGTCCTCGGCGTAGGAGCACCGCGAGGCGAAGTGGCAACCCCTCGGGGCCGCCCCCGGCGCCGGCACCGAGCCGGGGATCGCGTACAGCTGGGTCCCCCGGCTGCCGACCCGGGGCATCGCCTTCAACAGGCCCTCGAGGTACGGATGGCTCGGCGCGCGCAGGGCCATCTCCAGCGACGCGTCCTCGACGACCTCGCCCGCGTACACGCACACGACCCGGTCGCACAGATCGGCGATCACGCCGAGGTCGTGGGAGACGAGCATGATCGCCATGCCGCGCGACTCGTTGAGCTCGCGCAGCAGGTCGAGGATCTGCGCCTGGGTGGTCACGTCGAGCGCGGTGGTCGGCTCGTCGGCGAGGAGCAGCTTGGGTTCGCAGGCGATGGCGATCGCGATCATCACCCGCTGACGCATGCCACCGGACAGCTGGTGGGGGTACTCCGCGTACCGACGACCGGGGTCCGGGATCCCGACTCCGGCCAGTGCCTCGATCGCCAGTCGCTTGCCCTCGCCGCGGGACACCGACCGGTGCCGGCGGATCGCCTCGCGCAGCTGGTGACCGACGGTGAACACCGGATCGAGGGCGGTCATCGGCTCCTGGAAGATAATGCTGATCTCGTCGCCGCGCAGCCGCCGCAGCGCCTCGGACCCGAGGTCGTACGTCCGGCCGTCGAACTCGAGCGCTCCGCTGACGTGCAACCCGGGCGCGTCGACCAAGCCGAGCATCGCCAGGCTGGTCAGGGACTTGCCGCTGCCGCTCTCGCCGACCATGCCGAGACGTTCGTGGTGACCGATCTGGAACGACAGGTTCTCGACCGGCCGGACCTCGCGCCCGTCCTTGCGGAAGGCGACGGTGAGCCCCTCGACGCGCAGCAGCGGCGTCTTGGGTGCCGCGCTCGACGCGGCCGACCGCCCGACGCCGTCGATCGCCGAGCTCATGGAACGACGCTCGCGTCGGTACGGCTGAACCGCCGCCGCCGGCGGCGGATGGGATCGAGCTCGTCGCGCAACGAGTCGCCGATCGCGTTGAAGGCCAGCGCGGTGATCATCACGATCAAGCCGGGGGCGATCATCTGCAGCGGCGCGGTCTGCATGAAGCGGTACGCCCGACCGAGCATCGATCCCCAGCTGGGATCCGGGGGTTGCACGCCGAGCCCGATGAAGCTCAACCCGGCCTCGGCCAGCAGGCTCAGGGCGAACAGCAGCGACGTCTGCACGATCACCGGTTGCACGGCGTTGGGGATGATGTGGCGCTTGACGATCTGGCCGGTCGAACTGCCGAACGTGACGGCGGCCTCGACGTAGAGGTGCTCCTTCACGCTGAGCACCTGGGCGCGCATCAGCCGCGCCAACGACGGCGCGAACACGATCCCGACCGCCACCATCGCGTTCGTCAGGCCGGGGCCGAGCATCGCCACGACCCCGACGGCGAGCACCAGACCGGGGAAGGCGAGCAACGTGTCGGCGCAGCGCATCACGATCTCGTCGGTGATGCCGCCGCGGAAGCCGGCGAGGAGACCGAGGGGCACCCCGATCAGCAGGGCGACACCGACGGCGATGCACGACGCGCGCAAGCTGACCAGGCTGCCGCCGAGCAGCCGGCTGAACACGTCTCGGCCGAGGTCGTCCGTGCCGAGCCAGTGCTTGCCGCTCGGCCCGTCGAGGATGTGGTTGAGGTCCTGCGTCAGCGGGTTCTGCGCGAACAGCTTGGCGGCGAACGCGGCGAGGAGGACGAGGACCAGGAATCCGACGCCGAACTGGGCGCGTCGGTCCGAGCGGAGCCAGCTGCCGACGGCGGCCGCTCGTCGGCGGTTCGGCGTCTGGCGACGCGACGGCGCCTCGTTCACCACGAGTGGTGAACCTTCGGCCAGCGGCGCGTCGCTCGTCAACGGCGAGCTGGTCATCAGCGGATCCTCGGATCGACGATCCGATAGGTGATGTCGACGACGAGGTTGACGAACAGGATCAACAGCGCCATGACGAGCACGACGCCCTGCACCATCGGGTAGTCGCGGCGGGACACGGAATCGACGACGAGGCTGCCGATGCCGTTGATCCCGAACACCGCTTCGACGATGACGGTCGCCCCGAGCAGACGGCTCGCCTGCAGCCCGACGACCGTGAACACCGGCACTGCGATGTTCTTGGCGACGTGCTTGAAGATCGTCCTGTTCGGGAGGCCGATGGCGCGCAGGGTGCGGACGAAGTCCTTGTTGCGCACCTCGAGGACCGCGCTGCGCGTCTGACGGGTCGTCTCGGCGATGCTGGCCGCGCCGAGCGCGATGGCCGGCAGCACGACGTACTTCGCCGTCTGACCGAGTCCGCCGGTGATGCCGTGGAACCCGACCGCCGGGAGCCAGTGCAGCTTCAGCGCGAAGACGGTCACGAGCAGCATCCCCAACCAGAAGTTGGGAATGCCGATGCCCACGGTCGAGATGGTCCTCGCCGCCTTGTCGATCGCGCTGTCCGAGCGCCAGCCGGCGATGAAGCCGAGCGGGATGCCGATCAGCACCGATAGCAGGAGCGCTCCCAACGTGATCTGCAGCGTTGCCGGGAGGCGTGCCTGGATCGTCGTCGCGATCTTGGTGGTCGAGTACAGCGAGGTGCCGAGGTCACCGCGGATCGCGTGGCTCGCCCACCGCCCGTACTGCTGCGGCAGCGACTCGTCGAGGTGCAGCTGACCGCGGATCTCCGCCAGCCGGGCCGGTGTCGCGTTGTCCCCGGCGATGACCGTTGCCGGGTCGCCGGGGATCAGCTTCAACAGCCCGAAGGTGACGATCGACGCGAGCAGCAGGGTCGGGACGACCGTGAGCAGGCGCTTGACGATGCTGCGGAACACGCGACGCTCGAGCTACTGCTTGAGGCTGACTTCGGTGAACTTCGGCTTGGCCAACAGGTTCGGCGTGTAGCCGACGACCTTCTTGGACACGCCATCGAGGGCGGCACGGAAGAACAGCGGGGCGTTGATCGCTTCCGTGGACACGAGCGGCACGAGCTTGTCGTACACGGCCTGGCGGTCGGCGATGCTGTCGACCGACGACGCCTGGTTCATCAGGTCGTCGAAGCCCGGGATGTTGTACTTGCCGGCGTTGAAGTAGGCGTCCTTGGAGAACACCTGGCGGAACGTCATGTTCGGGTCCGGGCGACCCGTCCAGCCGAAGCTCGCCGAGTTGTACTTCTTGTTGACGAAGTAGTCGGTGACCGACTGGGTCAGCTCCACCGGGTTGAGCTGCGCGTTGAGGCCGCCCTCCTTGAGCTGAGCCTGCAGGATCTCCGCGTTGCGGGTGCTGTCGGCGTCCGGCTGGTGCACGAGCGTGAACGTCACGCCGTCGGCGAAGCCGGCGGAGGCGAGGAGCGCCTTCGCCCCGGCAGGATCGTGCTTGTACGTCGGCACGAGGTTGGCGCGGTACGCCCAGTACTTGCTCGGGAAGAACATGTACATCGCCTCACCGGTGCCGAACGTCGCCGCCTTGGCCATCGCGTCGCGATCGACGGCCATGTTGAAGGCCTGGCGGACTTCCTTCTTGTCGAACGGGGCGGTGGACGTGTAGAAGTAGATCACCGATCAGTCCACGATGCCCACTTACTGCACGACGGTGAGATCGCTGCTGCTGGCGACCTGGTCCTTGAGCTGCGCCGAGAGCCGGTAGTTGAAGTCGGTGTCGCCGCCGAGCAGCGCGTTCAGGCGGGTGGCAGCCTCGGTCACGATCGTCATGTCGATCCCGTCGAGGTACGGGAGGCCCTTGCGCCAGTAGGCGTCGAACTTGCTGTAGGTGACGGTGGCGCCCTGGGCGTAGCTGTCGAGCTTGAACGGGCCGGTGCCGACGGGCTTGGTACCGAAGTCCGCGCCGAGCGCGGCGACAGCCGTCGGCGAGACGATCATCCCGGCGCGGTCGGTCAGGATGCCGACGATCTCCGAGTCGGGGCGACTCAGGGTCAGGCGGACCGTGGAGGGGTCGACGACGGCGACGTCGGTGACGGGCGCCAGGTCGCCCTTGATGTTCGACTTCGGGTCGGTGCGCGCCCGGTCGAGGCTGAACTTCACCGCGGCTGCGTCGAGCGGCGTCCCGTCGTGGAACGTGATGCCGCTGTTCAACGTCAGCGTGAAGGTCGTCGGATCTTCGAACTTCCACGACTTGGCGAGACCCGGCACGGGAGCCAGCGTCTCCGGCTCGAACGAGATCAGTGTGTCGAAGATCGGGTAGAGCATGATGTAGTCGTTGCCCGAGCTGCCGGCGTGCGGATCGAGCGAGGTCGGGTTGGCGCCGTGGGTGACGCGTAGCCGGCCACCGGGCGTGCCGGGCTGCGCCGCAGCCGTGCTGGCGGGCGAGGTCGCCCCGCCGCCGGTGACGGGTGTCGTCGTCGCGCCCGCAACGGTCGTGGCGGTCGTGCCCCCAACGGTCGTCGAGGATCCCGCGGTGGTCGTCGCCGAACCGGCGGTGGTGCTCGCCGAACCGGCGGTCGTCGTCGGCGCAGCCGTCGAGGTCGACTTGCTGTCCGATGAGCACGCGGCGAGGGCCGCCATCGCGGCGGCGCCACCGGCGAGGGCGAACAGCCGCCGCCGGCTGACCGGGATGACGGCGGCGAGCGCCGCGGGCGTCTCGTTCTCAGGTCTGCGGGTTTCGTCGTTCATGCTGCTCGCTGGTCCTCATTCGTCTCTGCGCTCGGGGGATCCGAGGCGCGGGGACCTCCGGTGCGGAGGTGTGTTCGATGCTTGCTGGCTGCTGTTCGCAGCTTCATGGGATGTCCACGCACGGCGCTCCCCCTGCGAAACGCCTGCGTCTGACCCGGATTTGACGGTACTTTGACGCTTTCCGCGCTGTCAACTTCTACCATACGTTTGGTAATTTCCGGGCAGTCCGAGCCCGTCAGTGCTGGACGACGGTCCCGCCATCCACGTTCCAGGCCTGGCCGGTGACCCACGCCCCCTGGTCGGAGCAGAGGTAGACGATGGTCGCGGCGATGTCGGTGCCGGTGCCGGCACGGCCGAGGGGGATGAAGTCGCGCACGAACGTGTCCCACACGTCGCCGCGGCCGAGGTCGTCCATGCGCGAGGTGTCGATCACCCCGGGACAGATCGCGTTCACGCGGATGTCGTCCTTGGCGACCTCCTGGGCCATGCACGCCGTGAGCGCGTGCATGCCGGCCTTCGACGCCGCATAGGCGGCCGTGTTCGGGCTGAGCTTCTTGCCGGCGATCGAGGAGATGTTGACGATCGAGCCACCGCGGCCGCCCGCCATCATGTGTCGCGCCATGGCCTGCGAGACCAGGAACGCGCCGGTGAGGTTGACGTTCAGCACCGTGCGCCACAGCTCGGGATCGAGCTCCACCACCGGGACCCGGTCCTCGCCGCGGGCGGCACCCGCGTTGTTGACGACGATGTCGATGCGGCCGAAGCGCCCGACGATCTTGTCGCCGAGATCGGCCACCGCATCCTCGTCGGACACGTCCGACACCGCGGTCATCGCCTCGACGCCGTGGGCGCGCACCTCGTCGGCGACGGACTCGATGTCGCGCCAGCCGGCTTCCTTCTCGTCGTCCGGGTACCGCGACGGGTCGCGCCCGGTGCCGGTGAGCACGACGTGGCAACCGGCGCGGGCGAGCTCGACCGCCGCGGATCGACCGATCGAGCGCATCCGCCCGGCACCGGTCACGAGGGCCACCTTGCCCTCGAAGCCAGACAGTTCGTACGTCATCCGGCGACCGCCTGCGGCGGTGTGCGGACGACCAGTTCGGTGCTTCGCACCGACGTCACGTGAATGATGACCTGCTCCCCTCGCTCGCTCATGACATCAGACCGGCGCGTCGACGAGGTACTTGTGGGCGAGCTTGCCGAGGGTGTCCTCGAACTCGGCGACCGTCTGGCGGATGATCTCGGCGACCGGCTGGATCGCCTCGATGCGGCCGGCCACCTGGCCGAGCTGCGGCAGGCTGGCGTTGATGTCGCCGTCGCGGTACAGCGCCAGGATGTCGCCGAGCAGCGACATCGGATCGCCCTCGAGGCTCAGCTCGAACTTCGCCGTCGACTCCGTGCGCAGCACGCGAACGGGCTTGCCGTTGTGCTGGTTGATCATCATCGTGTCCGTCTCCTCGGCATCGACGACAGCCTGCTTCATGTTCTGATGCACCGGCGACTCCAGCGACGCGACCATCCGGGTCCCCATCTGCACGCCCTCGGCACCCAGCGAGAAGGCCGCCGCCATCGAGCGACCGTCGGCCATGCCCCCGGCCGCGATGATCGGCACGTCCAGCCGGCTGGCGATCAGCGGCAGCAGCACCATCGACGTGACGTCGCGCAGGTTCTTGAACCCGGCGCCCTCGCTGCCCTCGACGACGAGCCCGTCCACACCGGACTCGACGGCCTTCATCGCGCCCTTCAGGCCCGGCACGACGTGGAACACGATCAGCCCGGCATCCTTCAACGTCTTCGTCAGCTTCTCCGGGGATCCAGCCGAGGTGGTCACGAACGTGATCCCCTCCTCGAGGATCATGTCGACGATCTTGATGTCGCGCACGAAGGCGATCGGCAGGTTGACGCCGAACTTCCGGTCGGTCAGGTCACGGGTGCGGTGGATGTCATCGCGCACTTCGTCGATGCCGAGCGAGCCGGGCACGAGCCCCACGGCCCCGGCCTCGGCGACGGCGGCGACGAGCGGTGGCTTGGCGATGTACCCCATCGGGGCCTGGACGATCGGGATGTCGACGCCGAGGAGTCGCGTGACGCGGTTGTCGAAGATCATCTGCGCAACATACGGGATCACCGCAGTCAAAGTTCTACCGGGCGTTCGAAAATCCAGCCGACGGCCCGCGGCGCGTCGAGACGACCCGCGGCACCCCCTCCGGGACGGCTACCTTGCCAGGTGAGAGCCACCATTCGACGAGCTCCAGGGGGACTGCGATGACGCTGGCACGCCAGATCCAACCGATCACGGCAACCGACGACGAGATCCGCGCTGCGCTGGCCGACGCCGATCTGCCGTCGCTGCTGCCGACCCTCGCCTACATCACGGGAGACCTGTCGCTGCTGCGCGAAGACCTGCGCATCGATCCGCTGCTGCTCGCCGAGGTGCAGGGCGGGCTGACGCCCGAGCAGCAGGAGGGCATCCGCGACGTCGCGGTGGCCGCTCTCGCCCGCTTCCGCGACGAGGGTCGCACGACCGCCAACGACGACGGTGACCTGCAGACCATCGTCGAGTTCATGGCCGGTGGGGTGCCGATGGACGACTACATGGAGATGCTCGTCGAGGAGCTCGCCCTGCACGGTGACGACTTGCGCGCCCCGCAGTGGACGAAGGACGAGCTCGCGCCGGGACGCGACTTCCGCGTGGCCATCGTCGGCTCCGGCATGTCCGGGATCATCGCCGCGTACCGCCTCAAGCAGGCCGGCATCCCCTACGTCATCTTCGACAAGAACCCCGACGTCGGCGGCACCTGGATGGAGAACACCTACCCGGGCTGTCGGGTGGACATCCCCAACCACTACTACAGCTACTCGTTCGCCCAGCGCGACAACTGGCCGCAGTTCTACTCGCCGCAGGCCGAGCTGCACCGCTACTTCCGCCAGTGCGTGGACGAGTTCGGCATCCGCGAGAACATCCGCCTCGAGACCGAGGTGACGTCGATCGAGTACGACGACACCTCCGGCATGTGGACGCTGTGCCTGAACTCGCCGAGTGGCGAGGAGACGTACACCGCGCACGCGGTGATCAGCGCCGTCGGACAGCTCAACCGGCCGCAGTACCCGTCGATCGACGGGCGGGAGAGCTTCGCCGGGGAAACGTTCCACTCGGCGCGCTGGGACCACGGCGTCGACCTCACCGGCAAGCGCGTCGCCGTGATCGGCACCGGGTGCAGCGCCGCCCAGTTCTCGCCGATCATCGCCGAGCAGGTCGGCTCGCTCGAGATCTTCCAGCGCACCCCGAACTGGATGTTCCCCGCCCCGACGTACCACTACGACGTCCCCGACACGTTCCAGTGGCTGCTCGGACACATCCCCGCGTACCGCGAGTGGTACCGGTTCTGGCTGTTCTACAAGAGCGCCGAGACGCTCCGCCCGATCGCCGAGGTCGACCCCGCGTGGCCGCACCAGGAACGCTCGGTCAGCGAGCTCAACGACATGATGCGCGAGCTGCTCACCGAGGCGCTCGCGGTCCAGTACACCGAACGCCCCGACCTGCTGGAGAAGGTGCTCCCCCAGTACCCGCCGGCCGCGAAGCGGATCATCGTCGACAACGGCGTGTGGGCGCAGACGCTGCACCGCGACAACGTGCAGCTGACCACCACGAACATCGAGAAGATCGTGCCCGAGGGCGTCGTCACCGTCGACGGGGTGGTGCACGAGTTCGACGTGATCATCTACGGCACCGGGTTCCAGCCGTCGAAGTTCCTGACGCCGATGAAGGTCGTCGGTCGCCACGGTGTCGAGCTGCACGACCGTTGGGACGGCGACGCGCGCGCCTACCTCGGTACCACCGTGCCCGGCTTCCCGAACTTCTTCATGCTCTACGGCCCGAACACGAACATCGTCGTCAACGGCAGCATCATCTGGTTCTCCGAGTGCGAGGTGCGTTACGTGACCGACGTGCTGCGCGCCACGTTGGAGGGCGGCCACCGCGGTCTCGACTGCCGGGAGGACGTCCACGACGCGTACAACGCCGAGGTCGATGC
>JAODBQ010000153.1 GCA_025464045.1 Ilumatobacteraceae bacterium | reverse complement strand
GACCCTGCGGCCTGACACGGCCGCCGAGCGGCGCCGGCATCGTGCCTCGAGGCGTTCCTGTCAGGACTTGAGGAGCGACTTCTTGACCTTGTCGACGAGGTGGGTCGGGAGCACGTCGTAGTGGTCGTGCTGGGCCGTGAACCGCCCGCGGCCGGCGGTCATCGAGCGCAGCTCGACGGCGTACCGCGCCAGCTCGCTCGTGGGCACGAACGCGATGATCTCCTGCTCGCCGTGCTCGGCCACATCGGTGCCATGCACCCGTCCGCGCCGGGATGTCACGTCGGCCATCACGTCGCCCTGGAAGCCGCTCGGGACGGTGACGCGCACCATCGAGATCGGTTCGAGCACCGCAGGACCGGCGTCGGCGAGCGCCTGCTTGAGGCCGAGCGATGCGGCCGTCTTGAACGCCATCTCGCTGGAGTCCACGGAGTGGAACTTGCCGTCGTAGCACTCGACGCGCACGTCGACGACCGGGAAGCCGTGCACGCCACCGGAGATCATCGTGTCCTCGACGCCCTTCTGCACCGCCGGCACGTAGTTGCGCGGGATCGCTCCCCCGACGATCGCGTCGGAGAACTCGAAGCCGGCACCACGTGGCAGGGGAGCGACGCGCAGGTTGGCGATGGCGAACTGCCCGTGGCCGCCGCTCTGCTTCTTGACCTTGCCCTCGGCGGCGCCGTGGCCGACGATCGTCTCGCGGTACGGCACCCGGACGTCAGCAGTGTCGACGCGCACGCTGAACTTGCGGGCCAGCCGTTCGAGGGTGACCGCGATGTGCGCGTCGCCGACGCCGCGCAGCACTGTCTGCCCGGTCTCCTCGACGCGATCGACGCACAGCACCGGGTCCTCGGCCTGCAGGCGGTGCAGCGCGCCGTTGAGCCGATCGTCGTCACTCTGCGTGACAGGGACGATGGCGACGCCGTAGTTCGGCACGACCGTGGCGTGCTCGCGCACGCGCACGGGCATCCCCTTCGGTGCGAGCGTGTCGCCGGTGCGCGTCCCGGCAAGCTTCGCCACCGCGGCGATGTCGCCGGCCACGGCCACGCCGACCGCCGTCTGCTCCTTCCCGCGCAGCACGAACAAGCCGTGCAGCCGCTCCTCGACGCCGGTGCGCGCGTTGACGAGGCGGTCGTCGGAGCGGATCGTGCCCGACAGCACCTTGAACACCGAGAGCTGGCCGACGAACGGATCGGCGATCGTCTTGAACACGTGCACCAGCGGCTCGCCCATCGGGGCGGCGGGCACCGCGATCGTCTCTGTCCCCGCGACCACCGGTGTCGGTAGGTCCGCCGGTGAGGGGACGAGCTCGCAGATGAAGTCGGCCAGTCGATCGATGCCGACGCCGCTCGCCGCCGATCCGACGAGCACCGGGAACTCGGTCCCGGCGGCCATCTGGTGGGCGAGCGTGCACGCCAGCTCGGCCACGCTCGGCTCGTCGCCGGAGAGGTACCGCTCGAGCTGGTCGTCGTCGCCGGCGACGATCTCCTCGACGACCTCCTCGTGGAGCCGGTGCTCCTCGCCGGCGACGTCGTCGGGCATCGCCGCGAGGTGGTGAGCGCCGCCCGGCTCGTAGTCGAACGCGTCTTCGGAGAGGACGTCGGCGACACCGTGCAGTGCGCCCGCCTCGCCGAGCGGGAGCTGCAGCGGCGCGAACCCGTTGCCGAACACCGCGCGCAGCTGGTCGAGGACCGCGTGGAAGTCGGCGCGCTCCTTGTCGTCCTTGTTGACGAAGACGAGTCGTGCCAGCCCGCGCGCCCGCGCCTCGCGCCACAGCAGCTCCGTCTGGACCTCGACTCCCTCGACGGCGCTGAGCACGAACACCGCCAGATCAGCGATCGACAGCGCGGCGTGCACCTCACCGACGAAGTCGGGATAGCCGGGGCAGTCGATCAGGTTGACCTTGAACGCACGGCCGCCCGGCGTCGTCCACTCGAACGGCGCGAGCGCGAGCGAGATCGACAGGTGGCGGGCGACCTCCTCCGGTTCGGTGTCGAGGACGCTGGTGCCGTCATCGACCCGTCCCACGCGCTGCAGCGCGCCGGCGCGGGCCATCAATGCCTCGGCGACGGTGGTCTTGCCGGCGCCGCTGTGGCCGAGCAGGACGACGTTGCGGATGTCCTCGGTCGGATAGGTCTTCACGTCGTGAGCCACCTCCACGCTCGACACCCCCCGATGCCGTGCACCCTCGACCGTACCCAATCCTGCGCAGTGCTCGAACACGGGGTAGACATCCGGCATGCCGACGCCGGTGATCATCGAGGCAGCCATCAACGGGGGGACGACGAAGAATCGGAACCCGCACGTGCCGATCGACGAGGACGAGCTCGTCGCGGACGCGATCGCCTGCCTCGACGCGGGCGCGGCGATCATCCACCACCACATCGCCGCGACCGGCCTGAGTGGTCACGACGCGGCCACGGCGTACCTCGGTGTCTGGCGGCGAGTGCTGGCCGAGCGCCCGGACGCGCTGTGGTACCCGACGATCAACATCGGGCCGTCTGCTGACTGGTACGCGCACATCGCCCCGCTGGCCGCCTCCGGACTGCTGCGGATGACGCTCAGCGACCCGGGCTCGGTGAACCTCGGCGGTGCGCGCGACGGCGTGCCGACGGGCTCGTTCGTGTACGGCAACAGCTTCGACTCGATCGCCGAGCAGATGCGCCTCGGGCGCGAGCACGGTCTCGGACCAAGCATCGCGATCTACGAACCGGGCTTCCTCCGCGTGGTCCTCGCCTACCGCCGCGCCGGCAAGCTGCCGGCGGGTGCGTTCGTCAAGCTCTACCTCGCCGCGGACAGCGGTCTCAGCGGATCGCCGTTCGGCCTGCCGCCGACGGTGGCCGCGCTCGACGCGTACCTCGAGCTGCTCGACGGCAGCGGACTGGCGTGGGCGGTGTCGGCCGTCGGGGCCGACGTCACCCGTACCCCGGCGGGCGTCGCCGCGCTCGGCAAGGGTGGCCACCTCCACGTCGGGTTGGAGTTCTTCGGGGGCGATCGCACGCCGAGCAACGTCGAGTTGGTGCAGGAGGCCGTGGCGGCCAGTGCCGCCGCGGGCCGGCCAGCGGCGACGTGCATGGAGGCGGCGTCGATCCTCGGTCTCCCGGCGCGCGTCATCGCCTGAGTCCACTGGGCCGTTCGGGCGCTGCGGGGCGGTAGCCTGGTGGGACTCTCCACAAGGGGCTGACAGGTTTCGACGTCAGTGTCTCTGGTCGAGCGTGCGACCCGAGTTGCTCAGACTCGCTAAACGGGGCAAAAAACAAGAATTGCCAACGAGCAGTTCGCTCTCGCCGCCTGATCTAGTCAGGTAGTAGAGAGACATCGTGACCAGCAATGGCGCACGGGGCCGATCCACCGCAGCCCGGCATCTGAAGCGGGGGATGACAGCGTGAAAGAACGCTGACTGCCGGAAAGACTGCTGTCATTAGGTAAAGACCGAGCGAGGGTCTCCGTGTGAACGGCGGCCGATCGACCCGCCGATAGGACAGCGTCAGTCCTGAAGTCGGGAATGGTCGTAGCACGGGCGCTCATTGCCTGATGGACGGGGGTTCGATTCCCCCCAGCTCCACAATCAATTGTTCGAAGGCCAC
>JAODBQ010000130.1 GCA_025464045.1 Ilumatobacteraceae bacterium | reverse complement strand
CCGCAGCGGCTCCGCCCGCCCGCCTCGACTGCATGGGTGGGTGGGGTCGGCGTTGCCTGCCAGCGAGCGCGGCTCAGGTCGGCGGGTTCACGTTGGCGTGGTGGGCACCGATGAGGATCACGGCGAGGCGGGCGGTGACGTCGCCGTGGTTGCGCCAGGCGTGGCGGGTCCCGTTCTGGACCACGCAGTCGCCGGGCTGGAGGTGGACCTCCTCGCCGTCGTCGAGCTCGAGCCAGACCTCGCCGTCGAGCACGACCTCGAAGTCGATCGTCGACGTCGTGTGCATGCCCGGCGCGTCCGGCTCCATGTGCCCGGCCAGTCCGGGGAGCTTCGCATCGAACTCGGCCAGCGCCGCGTCCAGGTCGAGCCCTTCGGCTGGCTGACGAGCGGACTCCGGTGGCACGGAGAACTGGCCGAAGCGGAAGCCGCCGGCGGCGGGGAAGTAGGTCGTGGTCGTCGGGCGCGTGCCGTCGTCGGGGAACGACGGCGGACCGTCGCCGCCCCACAGGAGATGGAACTCGCTGCCAGGCGACAGCGCCACGGTCACTGGGTCGACCCATTCGTCGCTGACGAAGATGGCCTTGCCTGCGGCGTCGTGGCCGGTGACCACGCGACGTACGGAGCGGGTGTGGAACATCAGAACGTCTCCTCGAACAGATCGACCATCGCCCGCCAGGAGCGGGCGTCGGTGGGGGCGTGGTACTTGATCCCGGGCATGCCGACGGAGTCTGCTGCCGGGTTGGTGAAGCTGTGCGCGGCGTGGCTGTAGAGGTTCATCCGCCAGTCGGCATCGGCGGCGTTCATCTCCTGCTCGAACGCCAGGCGCTGCTCCGGCGGGATGATCGGGTCGTCGACGCCGATGCAGACGAGGATCTTGGCCTTCACCGCGCCGGGCGCCGCCGGGCTCACGGTGCCGAGTCCGGAGTGGAACCCGACGACAGCCGCCAGATCGGCCCCGCCGCGGGCCAGCTCCAGCGACATCGTGCCGCCGAAGCAGAAGCCGATCGCAGCGACCTTGCCGTGGTCGACACGAGGGTTGGCGAGGAGCACGTCGAGGCCGGCGCGACCGAGCTGGCGGGTGCGCTCCGGCGAGCCCATCAGCTCGCCCAGCTTGGGCATCACCTCGCTCATCGGCAGCGGTGTGCCATCGCCGTGGTAGTCGAGCGCGAAGGCGACGAAGCCCAGGTCGCTGGCCAGCCGGTCGGCCCTGCCACGGGCGTGGGCGTCGAGCCCGGGACCCTCGTGGCAGACCAGCACGCCTGGTCGCACGTCGTCGCCGTCCGGCAACGCCAGGTGCCCCACGTACCGCCTGCCGTCGATGGTGTACTCCACCTCGTCACTCGTCATCGATCCCCCGATCTCTGCTGGTCTCGAACGATCTTCGCGGATCGCACGGACCCGGTCGGCACGGAGTGTCCGGCACGCACCGACGACGGCGTGCGCCGGAACCGGGACCGGACCGGGGGCGGCGCGGTCACCGCGTCCGACGGCTGTCGCCAGCCGACCTGCAGGGCGTGCCACGATTGGGTGCAGCACCGCGGGACGCAGGACGCAGACCCGCCCGAACTGACGGTGAAGGAGATCGCGATGGAACCGTGGATCATCCCCGGGGAGCGCTACTACTACGGCTGGTACGCGGGTGCAGGCCGCCAGGACCTACCGCACAGCCGTCCCGACAGCGCGATCAAGGCCGAGATCGTCGAGCGCCTGCGGCAGAACCCGCACACCGCGCACTGCCACCTGCGCGTCGACGTCAAGCAGGCCGTCGTGATCCTGCAGGGCGACGTGCCCAGCCGCGTCGCCAAACGAACCGCCGGCGACGACTGCTGGGACACGCTCGGCGTCGCCGACGTCAGCAACCAACTCTCGGTCGCCGGTGACGCCGATCAGCGCGACGTGCTCCGCGTCCGCGACGTGATGACCGCCGATCCGGTGGCGCTCCTCGCCGAGGCGTCGCTGCGCGACGTCGCCGCGGCCATGCGCAACGGCAACATCGGCGACGTGGTGCTGATCGACGCCGACCGCCACCCAGTGGGAATCATCACCGACCGCGACATCGTCGTCGGCGGGCTGGCCGCTGGTCGGGACGCGGACACGCCGGCGAGCGAGCTCTGCGGGCCGATGCTGCACACCGTGCGTCCCGATGCGCTGCTCGCCGAGGCGATCCAGGTGATGGTGCACCACTCGGTTCGGCGGGTGCCCGTGGTGGAGGACGGTCACCTGCTCGGGATCGTCACCCTCGCCGACCTCGCCCGGCGCCGCGATCCGGGCTCGGTGCTCGCCTCCATCGCCACCGCCGAGCCCACCACCGTCCCCCACTGACACGGGGCGTGCGGTCGCAGCCAGAACCGGTCAGCACATGGCCGGGTTCGGCGCGACACTGGGGACGTGCGCGCGGACCGGTTGGTGGCGATCCTGATGCTGCTGCAGACGCGCGGGCAGGTCACCGCGGCCGAGGTGGCGAACGAGCTGGAGGTGTCCGAGCGGACGGCGCGACGGGACCTCGACGCGCTCGGCATGGCCGGGCTACCGATCTACTCGGTGCAGGGCCGCAACGGCGGCTGGCGGATGTTGGGCGACGGCACCACCGACCTCAGCGCGCTCACCAGCGCCGAGTCGCAGGCGCTGTTCCTCGTCGCCGGGCCGTCGTCGTCGGCGGCACCGGAGCTCAAGGCGGCGCTGCGCAAGCTCGTCCGCGCCCTGCCGGAGACGTTCCGCGCCGAGGCGATCGCCGCGTCGACGGCGATGGTCGTCGACCACCAGGGCTGGGACCGCCAGGGCTGGGGTCATGCGTCGGCTGCGCACCGGCCGCCCCCCGAGCACCTCGAGGCGGTCCAGCGCGCGGTCGTCACCGCGCGCCAGCTGGAGCTCGGCTACGTCGCCCGGGACCGCACGCCGAGCACCCGTACGGTGCATCCGCTCGGCGTCGCCGCGAAGGGGGCCTCGTGGTACATGGTCGCTGCCACCGACGCCGGTCTGCGCACGTTCCGGATCGACCGGATCACCTCGCTGGTGACGCTCGACGAGCCGGTCGTGCGTCCCGACGGGTTCGATCTGCAGGCCGCGTGGCGGCTGATCAGCGACGAGGTCGACCAGATCCGCTCGCCGGTCGTCGCCGAGGTCCTCGTCGAAGCCGAGCTCGTCCCCGCCGTCCGGTGGATGTTCGGCACCCGCGCCCGACTCGGACCGCCGGCACCCGACGGGCGGATCGCGATGGAGCTGCGCAGCCAGAGCGTGCCGCGGCTCGCGATGGAGCTCGCCGGCTTCGGCGGCGCGGTCGAGGTGCTCTCGCCGCCAGACGCGCGCGAGCGGATGACGGTGCTGGCGGGTCAGCTCGCGGCCCTCTACCCGGCGCCGTGAGGCGGGCGTAGGGTCACGTCAGTCAACCGAGTCGGGGGGTCCGGGGAGATGGCAACGGTCGAGCGTTCATACGCACACGGAACGTCCGAGCAGCCCTTGATCGGGCGCACGATCGGCGAGGACCTGCGTCGCACCATCGCCCGGTTTGGCGATCGCGAGGCGCTCGTCGACTGCCCGTCCGGGCGGCGGTGGACGTACACCGAGCTCGGCGCGGCGGTGGACCGGTTGGCGCTCGGCCTGCTCGACGCCGGCATCCGTGCCGGCGACCGAGTCGGGATCTGGGCGCCGAACTGCCCGGAGTGGGTGCTGGTGCAGTACGCCACCGCCGGGATCGGGGCGATCCTCGTCAACATCAACCCGGCGTACCGCACGCACGAGCTGGCCTACGTGCTGCGCCAGTCCGGGGTGCGCCTGCTCGTGTCGGCGACGGCGTTCAAGACGAGCGACTACGCGGCGATGGTCGGCGAGGTCATCGGCGACTGCCCCGGCGTCGAGCGCACCGTGTTCATCGGCACGCCGGGGTGGGACG
>JAODBQ010000119.1 GCA_025464045.1 Ilumatobacteraceae bacterium | reverse complement strand
CCAAGCTGAGCGGCGATCGTGCCGGCCCTTGACTTGCGGCGGTTTAGCTCGAGCGCTACGCCCGACGCTGCCTGCACCCGGCCCATCCACATGAAGTCGTCCGGGCTGAGACGCATCGTGCCCGCCGGGTATCCCCCAGCGTCTCCAGCGGCCGCCAGTCCGGATCACCGACTGCGCTCACCCCCCGGCGGCAGACGCGCTCACGTCCCGGCGATCGCCGACCGGGTCCGCAGCGGTATCCCGACGGTGCGCAGCGCGCGCGTCCCGGGCAGCAGCGACGGACACGCCGGTCAGCGCTGCAGCGACATCCGGCGACGTCGTCGAGGCCAACAGCCCCAGCGCGCACCGAACGATGTCATCGCAACGCGCCACTTCGGCACGGGCCCGGTCCAGCCTCACCGCCGCAGCGACATACGCGCCGGGCGCTGCGGCCTGAGCCTGCTGCACCGCACGCAACCGAGCGCGAGCACTAGCCATCGATGAATCCTGTTGATCCTTCACACCCGGAGAAAGACCGCCCCCGAGGACGAACCGTCCCAAAGAATCTCAGAATCCTCGACCCGCCACCCAACGCCTGGAACCACCGATGACGGGCCCATGCCCGAAGGCTGTCGAGCCAGGACGACGGATGAAACCACCCCACCCACCAGATCCGACTTCGCACCTGTGCACCAAGGTGCTGCACGCGTGACGCGCACGGCCTGCGCGAGTCCTTCTCGTGGGGGACTGGCGGGCACCCGACGTGTCAACGAACGACAGAACGAGCGACGCCGCAGTCGTGACGACGCCGGCGCCCGAGAGCAGCATCAGCACCAAGATGATGCGGCGGCGCACCGGATGACGCGCGACATCCTCGGCCTCACTTGTCGTGAAACCAACGCCAGACAGAGCGGAACGGGCTTGGAAGCGTGCTTCGTCCCGGGAGAGACCGGTGGCCTCGAGCGACACAGTCGCCACCCTCGTGACGACCAGCGCCAAGGTGAGCACGACGAGCAATGAAGCAACGGCGATCACGGGGCACCTCGCATGGCAAGGCTCACGCTGTTACGGGATCGGCCGGTCGCTGTTACGGGATCGGCCGGTTGCTGCGCTGTCAGTGTGGTGGCGGTTTCGCGACGGAATTGGTGGGTTGAGGGCGTTCCCGGTGTCCTCGGGTCGCTGCGATTCGGCATCCGGACCGGCGGGGCCGGGCGGGTTGGGGCCGTAGAAGCGTTCCGACAACGTGTCGGGGTGCTCGTCACGGTGGCTCGCTGCGAACTCTGGATGCTTGCGCGTGAGGACGAACCACGTCACGACCGCAAGGGTGATCGCAACGCTGACGCTCCCTACGATGAAGTTCCACATGACAAGCCTCGAGCCTCCGTTCGGGCAAATGCAGCCGCCTGTCACCGCGGCAGGTGTGTTGATGGCGAACGGGAGGCGTGCCGCCTGATCACGGTGGATCGGACTCCCTGCGCACCTCGGGTTCGACGACGGTGAGCGACCCCGCGGCCGCCACGAACTGGGTTCGCGACCCATTGTCCCATTGGATCGTAAGCACCCGTCCCGCCACCGCGACGACCACTCCTCCTCGTCGAGTCTCACCGAGGTTTCGCCTGTCGAGCGTGACCCGATCTCCGTTCTCGAACATTTCGTCACCTCGACGGACGGGGAGGTCGGCGGCATCGGTGCCGCCGCGTGCCGACATGGTCGCGCCTGGCCGTTCGGACCTGCATCACGCGACCGCGTAGTTGCCGGTCATTCGGCAACAAGGTCTGCCGCACCACGCCGTGTCGGCGGCACGGAACCTGCGGAGCTCGGCGAGCGAGGTGAGTGCACAGGTGCGGTGCAGCCCCGCGCGGGCTGTCCGCACAGCGTGTCGAAACCAGTGGGTGCCGACCGCGGATGACACACCGATCTCGGCTGCCGCGTCCACCGAACTCGGACCCACGCTTGATCGCCACCCAGAACCGCACCCGATCCTCGCGCCTCCTCAGACGCAGGTTCCCGTTCCGGAGTCCGCGAACGGCGTCGTCGGATCCGGCACGAACTCCCATCGGTAGCTGGTGGGCTCGAGGGTCAGCTTCATCACTCCAAAAATGCGGTTCTTGCGAACGGCGCTGTTCGCCGCAACGGTGCCAAAACCTTGGGAGTCCCGTCCGCCGGTACCGACGATGATCTGGCGGATCCCTGTGCTGGAGGCCTGGGCTGCACTCGTCTGTGGGTTGAAGCGCTCATAGCTGTGAGCATGGCCCGCGAGTAGCAGGTCAACGCCGCGGCTAGACATCAGATCGACCAAGGGTTGGATGTCAGGCGTGTAGAAGCTGCTCGAAGACCATCGTGGTTTGTGCGTCAGCACAGCGGTGCACGCCGTCGTGGAATTCGCCTGTAGATCCCCCTGAAGCCAGTTGTATTGAGGCGAGTCGACGGCGCAGCCCACACCCCCACCGATGCTCGCGCACTCGGAATTGATGACAGCGATGTGCCATTTGCTGTTGCCAACCGTGAGGTCGAAGCTGTAATAACCGTCGCACTGCTTGACGCATCCAGGCTGGCGCGGAGTGGCGGCGTTGCCGAAGTAGGAGAAATAGCCGCCGGCGCCGCTGGTGCCGTACTCATGATTACCGACCACCGGAACCGTCTTGGACTTGAATCGCCCCCAGCTGTTCTGGTAGCTGACTTGGAAGTCGGCCAGACTTCCGGTGTTGTACTGCAGGTCTCCCATGGCGAAGACCAGTTGTGGGTCCACGCTCAGGATGAGGTCGGATGTCTGCCTCATTCGACAGGCGTCCGCCGTGCCCGCTCCCCCGTTGTAGTTCGACTCCGTCGTGCCGCAGGCCACATCGCCACTGACCGCAACGACCACCGCTGGATCAGGCGGC
>JAODBQ010000093.1 GCA_025464045.1 Ilumatobacteraceae bacterium | reverse complement strand
GATGTCGATGGCGGCACCCACCTGGCCGTGGTGCTGGTCGACGACCCGGCCGCAGACATGCACGAGTGGTACGGCCGCTACCTCTACTTTGCGCCCGACGAGCTCGAACCCATGCCAGTTGACTACGTCCACAACGCAAGAGAGGAGAGTCGCCCATGAACGTACTCGGATGGATATTCCTTGTGTTGATCGCCGCCGTGGTCGTGGTCGGTGTCGTCACGCTGATCGCAGCTATCCCGGATATCAAGCGTTATCTCAAGATCCGCGCGATGTGATCCCCGTGATCTCTGGAAATGTCCTGGTTGCCGGCATCGGCAACATCTTCCTCAGCGACGACGGCTTCGGCTCCGAGGTCGCACGTCGGCTGCTCGCGGACGCCTCGGTGCTGCCCGAAGACGTCAGGGTGGTCGACTACGGCATCCGCGGGATGCACCTCGCGTACGACCTGCTCGACGGCTGTGCCGCCCTGGTGATCGTCGACGCGATGCCCGGCAAGGGATCGCCGGGCGATGTCGTCGTGATGACCGTGGGGGCAGATGACATCGGCACCGGTGAGCTCGACGCGCACGGCATGGACCCACTCGCGGTGCTCGGCAGTCTGCAGGCACTTGGCGGCACGCTTCCACCGACATACGTCGTGGGCTGCCAGCCAGCACGTCTCGACGAAGGCATCGGGCTCAGCGAGGCGGTGGCCGCGGCTGTGCCAGTCGCCGTCGAGGCCGTGAGTCGCGTGATCCGGGAACGCATTCTGACCCCCGCCGCGCAGTACGGAGAGGACTGACCATGTGCCTTGGCATACCCGGCCGCGTCGTCGAGATCGTTGACGGCTACGAGAACCAGGTGGCGCTCATCGACGTCGAGGGCAAGCAGCGCAACATCAACATCGGCATGCTCGAGGAGACTCCCGAGCCTGGCACCTGGGTGCTGATCCACATGGGCTTCGCGCTGGAGACGGTCGACGAAACCGCCGCCAGTGAGGCCATGAGCGGATTGGAGATGATGGGCCGTGAGCGTGATGCCTGACCATCGTCGCACTCCCGTGTCGGGCCCGGTGCTCTTCGCCCGCTACGCGTTCCCACCCAACTCGCACGGCTTCTGTGGTCCCGGTGACCACCAGTCGTTCTTCGAGCACGGCGTGACCGGCAAGGACGAGCGCGGGCTGCGCCAGCTGTCGTCGCAGTTCGCCGGCGCTTGGCCATATCTGCAGCTCATCGCCGCCGAGCTCGGACTCGACGACCCGCTCGACCGCCGCGTCGTCGACGCCTATTGGGTCGGCAACTCCCGGCTCAACCAGGTCCGTACCCGAGCGATCGGCAATTCGATGGAGGAACGGTTCCGGCACCGGGCAGGGCCGAACTTCGATGCCCTCACCGAGAGCGTTGTCGCTGGCGGAGTGCCGCACCACAGCTTCGTGGTGTTCTGCATCTACCCGTGGACCGGCCTGCTCAGCGACGGTCGCAAGGCCGAGCACGCACTGACGGTCCTCGACCAGTGTCGCATCCGCTGGGGCAAGGTCCTGGCCGTGCAAGGCGACCAGGTTGTCGTCGAGTCGACGCCGCTCGCCTGGGACGGGCAGCGGCTGGCGTTCGGCGAGCGGATCACCGAGACGGTCACCCGAGCGGTCGACGGCATCAGCCTGATGGACGACCTCGCCGTCGGCGACTGGGTGTCCATGCACTGGGAGTGGGTCTGCGACGTGCTCAGCGAGCGGCAGGTTCGCTACCTGCGCGACTTCACCGTGCGCCACCTGCGCATCGTCAACGAAGGCAATTTGCACAGAGGACCCGCAGCCCTGTTGGGCACCTGACGAAAGGACGCATCATGGACTCCCCGCCGGAGGCACTGCCCCGCAGAACAGTATTGAAGGGCGCCGTCGCACTGGGCGCCGTGACGGTGATGGCGGCCTGTGGTCGCTCGTCGGCCAGCGACTCAGGTAGCCGTCTGAAGGTCACTGACCAGCGCGGCAAGACGCTCAGGCTCGACGGCCCGGCCAGACGGATCGTGACCATCCCGTTCCCGGCAGCGTCGATCATGATCGCGGTCGACCGCAGCATCACGCACATCGCGGGTATGCATTCGGCCGCGTGGACGGCCGCCCGCGACAGCGTGCTCTCGGACTTCTTTCCCGGCGTCGTGGACATCCCGCACGACATCGCCAGCGAGACGTTCGCCCCGAACGTCGAGAGCGTGCTCGCCCTCAAACCTGACCTGGTCGTGCAGTGGGCCAACCAGGGCGATGGGATCATTGCGCCCCTCGACAACGCCGGACTCTCGGTGCTGGGAGTCGAGTATGGGAATCTCGACGACGTTGCCCGCTGGATCACGATGTTTTCCGAGGCCCTCGGCAAGCCGGACCGCGGCCGCGCGATGGCGACCCGGCTGAAGGCGGACCAGGCCGACGCTGCGGCGACCGCGGCGAAGCGTACGGGTGCGAAGCCGTCGGTGCTCTACTTCAACCGCTTCGTCGAAGGGCTGAAGGTTGCGGGCAGTGGCACCTTCAACGACGACTACATCCGTCTGGTCGGTGCGGAGAATGCCGGCGCCGGCGTCAAGGCTCTTGCGGATGTCGACCTCGAGCAGGTGCTGAGCTGGGATCCCGACATCATTGTGCTCGGCAATTTCGACGCGGCTCTTCCGTCCGATGTCTACGGCGACAAGCGTTGGAAAGATGTCGCCGCGGTGCGCTCGCGCCGCGTCTACAAAGCCCCCATCGGCGGCTATCGATGGGACCCGCCGAGCCACGAGTCACCGCTGATGTGGCGCTGGCTCGGCCAGATCGCCTACCCGGACGGTACCGACGGAGGCCTGCGAACCAAGGTGCTCAGCGACTACCAGTACTTCTACAACCAGGCGCCTGATGCGACGCAGCTCGCGAAGATGTTGTGGACGGAGGAGAACGGTGCGTCCGCCGACTACGAGCCCTTCAGCACGACCTGAGTCGACTCAGCAACGGACACCCCAGGGCCGAGTAGGTGGGCCGGGTTCGGTCATCCTCGCCGCCGCCGTGCTCGTCGTCACCGTCGTGGTGGCGCTCGGGCTCGGGCGGTTCTCCGTACCCCTGCCGCATGTGATCGAGGTCTTGGCGTCCAGGATGCTGCCGGACGGGGTGATCTCGGGCCATGGCGTCACCGACACCGAGCGCACCGTTGTCGAGCTGATCCGGCTGCCGCGGGTCTTGCTCGCCGTGCTGGTCGGTGGGGGTCTCGGCAGCTCGGGCGCAGCGCTCCAGGCGACGTTCCGCAACCCGCTGGTGAGCCCCGACATCATCGGTGTCTCGGCGGGCGCTTCGCTCGGCGGGGCGCTAGCGCTTCTCCTCGGACTCGACTCGCTCTTCCTCGTGGGAGGCGCCTTCGCGTTCGGTCTGGCAGCACTCGGCCTGCTCTTTGTGCTCACCCTGGGGCGGACCGGAGCACCGATGTTGATGGTGGTGCTGGGTGGCGTGGTGATCGGATCGTTCTTCTCGGCGCTGGTCGGGCTTGTGCAGTACTTCGCCGACCCGTACACGACGCTGCCGGCAATCGTGTTCTGGCTGCTCGGCAGCCTCGCGACAGCGACGTTCACCAAGGTCGGCGTGGCGGTGGTCCCGATCGTGGTGGGCTCAATCGTGCTTCTGCTCCTGAGGTGGCGGCTCAATGTGCTGTCGCTCGGCGACGAGGAGGCGAGTTCGCTTGGGCTGCGTCCGAACCCGCTGCGCTGGGTGGTGCTGGTCTCGTGTGCCCTGGTGATCGCCGGAGCCGTCGCAGTGAGCGGCGTCGTCGGCTGGGTCGGCCTGGTGATCCCACACCTGGCCCGGATGTGGGTCGGCCCCGACCATCGTGTGCTGCTGCCGATCTCCTTCCTGCTCGGGGCGATCTATCTGGTGATCATTGACACCGTGGCACGCACCGCCAGCGCCGGTGAGATCCCGCTCGGCGTACTGACCGCACTGATCGGGGCACCGGTCTTCTTCCTGCTGCTGCGGCGCAATCGCGACAGGATTTGGGACCGTGCTTGAGCTTCGCGACGTCGGTTTCCACTACCCGGGCGCGGACTGGGTGTTCCGCCACGTCAGCCTCGAGGTGCCATCCGGGTCAGTCACGGCGGTGCTCGGTCCCAACGGCCGCGGCAAGACCACCCTCGTGCGCTGCGCCGCCGGGCTGGCAGTGCCGCAGGAAGGCTCGATCAGTCACGATGCGCCGATCGGCTTCGTGCCGCAGGCTCGGGGGAGTGCCTTCGCATACCGGGCGATCGACATGGTGGTGATGGGCCGCGTACGCCAGGTGGGTCTGTTCGGCACGCCGTCGCGCAGTGACCGGCTGGCGGCGCTCGACGCGCTGGAGCGGATCGAGATCGGACACCTTGCCGATCGGCAGTTCCCGACGCTGAGCGGCGGCGAGCAACAACTCGTCCTGATCGCCCGCGCGATTGCGTCCGAGTCTCCGGTGCTCGTCCTGGACGAGCCGACAACCGGCCTCGACCTGCACAACCAGGCCCAGATCCTGTCGCTGCTGCGCAAGCTCGTGGCCGAGGGGATGAGTGTCCTGCTGACGACTCATCATCCCGATCACGCCCTCTATCTCGCCGACTCCGTCGTGCTGATGGGCGGCCCCGATGACGTGCGCAGTGGGCCTGCCGCACAGCTCCTGACCGATGAGGAGCTGAGCCGGTTGTACGGCATCGACGTCCAGACCATCACGTACGACCAGAGCGGCGGCACGCGCCAGGCGATCATCACGAGGTACGACGACGAGCTGATGTAGGAACGCGGGCCGCTAGTTTTCGCTCTGCAGTCGGCGCTCTCGGAAGACGAAGAACAGTGGGACGAGGAACGCTCCTGGGAGCGGCACGGCGACGATCGCCCACAGCCACGGTCGACGCATTCCGAGACGCGATGCCTCGACGACGAGGAACACGATGACGGCGACCCCCAGGATGAGCAGGTCGATCGTGACTGTGGTCGTCGCGGCGTTCGCGAAGATGTCGTCGAGGAACGCGCCACCATCGACCTGAGTCGCTGTGACACCGACCGCAACGAGACCGAGAAGGGCAATGGCCGCCCAGACGAGCTGCAGCGGCGTC